>JAFTIA010000065.1 GCA_017457105.1 Lentisphaeria bacterium
GGGGGCCGGGGCTTATCATTTAAGGGCTGCTCGCCCTTAAAAATCCCCGCAAGGGGCGGTTGCCCCTTGACCCGTCGCTTGACGATCCAGATCGTCTACGCTCCATAATATCAGTCTATGTTTAGTACAGAGCCAATCTTAAAAACACCAGTTCCCGTTGCGGAATACCGGGATTTTTTCGCCGTCACGGGTAATGCCGTCAATAGAAAGATCTTCGCTGCCGATCATGAAATCCACATGGATCATGCTGTCATTCACACCCAGCTCCCGGAGTTCTTCCAGAGAATATTTGTTATAATCCCGGACACATTCATTGAATCCCCGGCCCACGGCCATGTGGCAACTGGCGTTTTCGTCAAACAGCGTACAGTAAAACAGCACGCCCATCCGGTTGATGGGGGAATCCGCTCCGATCAAGGCACATTCGCCCAGATAAGCGGCACCCTCATCCATGCCGATCATTTTTTCCAGAGCCGCCTGCCCCTTGCGGGCGTGGACCTCTACGGCCCTGCCTTTTTCAAAACGGATGGAAAAGTCTTCGATCAACACCCCCTGCCATGAAAGCGGTTTGGTCGCCACAAGAAGCCCTTCGGCTTCTCCTTTTTTCGGCGTGGTAAACACCTCTTCCGACGGAATATTGGGGTTGAAAATACGGCCGGAAAGATCCTTTTCCGCCGCACCGCAGAATTTCCCCTGTTCCAGCAGTCCCACACGGAAGTCCGTGCCGTTGGCGGAGTGATATTCCAGCGCGGCAAAGTTGTATTCATTCAATTTGGCACTGCGCCGGTGGATCGTTTCATTGTGTTCCTTCCAGTTGGCAACCGCATCCCCATTGGCGCGGGCAGCCGTCAGGATCGCTTCCCACAAAGCCTCCACAGCTTCCGGCTCGCTCTTGTCCGGGAAAACCTTTTTCGCCCACTTCACGCCGGGCACAGCGGCAATGCACCACTGGTGCCGGTTTTCCGTGGCCTCCCGGAAAGGCTTGATGGCAGGGAACCGGGCGGCCTGTGCTTGGGCCCGTTTTGCCGGATCCACGCCCGCCATACCGTCCGGGTCATCGGAATCCAGCCAGAGCAGAGCGGGCAGCCGTTCCGCACGCCACTTCCAGCGGGCGATCTCCCATGCGGGGACCTGGGAAAGCGTTTCCGGCGTCTGATAAATGCAGTGGAGCCGATCCATGGGCATATCGTGCCACTCCACCACCACCCGGGAGGCTCCTGCCTGATAGCACTTTTCCACCACCATCCGTACAAAATCCGCCTGATCCAGATCGGCGATCACCAGCAATTCCTGTCCTTTATCCAAATTCAAACCGTTTTTAACGATCAAATCGGCATACGTTTCCAAACGATCACGCTCCATAAAAAGCTCCTTTCCAGTTGAAACCGCCCTCAATATATCTTATCCCGTCAAAAAGTCAAGCAAAAAAACACCGGACACTTTTTTCAGGTGTCCGGTTGAAAAATCGGCGGGAAGTGGTATATTCTTCCCGCTGTATCATGCGCGGCTGGTGGAATTGGCAGACACGCAAGACTTAGGATCTTGTATCGCAAGATGTACGGGTTCGACCCCCGTGCCGCGCACCAATCCCTTCTTTTACCTTATGGTTTCTTCCTGTTCCAACGGGGAAAGCGTTTTGCCGCACCATGTGTTCTGCGCCGTTTCGATGATCCCGATGGACAATGTTTCCTGCGGGAAACTGTACCACGAAGTCGTGACCATCCCCGCCCCTCCGGATTTGCGGCACTTCTCCGCAAACAACCGGATGTTTTTACACGTCCGCCCCAGATTGGGCAATCCGTACAAATCATCAATGGTGTTCCCGAATGCGGACGGTGCCGCAAAGACTTCAAACCCCAGATCCTTATAAAAATCAAAGAACGGAAATGCGTTGAACCACCGGGGCGTCTGATCCCCCAGATAGGGCAGGATCTGCTTCATGCCCGGCGTTTTTTCCAGACATTCCTTCACATCCGTCAATTCCCCGTACAGCCGGGTAATGGTGCGTTCCGGCTCGTCCAGCTCGTTCCAGCGGTCTTTCCAGGAAATATCCGCCGTCTGCGGCAGTGCCGCCGGCCGGGCAATGAAGAAAGGCGACGGATCGGAGGTCGTCCAATAATCCCAATACATGATCGCCGCATTCCGGGAAATTTGCGGAACCAGTTCCGGGAAATGGCTCAACATATCATCCCAAATCACCGGTTTCCAGCCCTGTGCCGCCACCCAGTCGCAAACTTTATTGATGTAGTCGGTATAGAGTTTCCCCTTACCGTATTTCCGGACAAATTCCGCACAATCCGGGCAGTTGCCCAGACTGCGGACCTCGTCTGCCCCGATATGGAAATAACGCCCGCCCGGATGCGCCGCCATCAACTGTTCTGCCATGTCTTTGAAAAGCTCAAAACTGCCGGGATTCAACGGGCAAAGCTGCATATCCCCCACCACTTTTGCGCCCGGTTCAAAGAGATGACTGTATTCCGGATGCATCCCGATATGACCGTTGTGCCCGATGCACTGGCACAAAGGCATGATCTCGATTTCCCGGTCTTTGCAGCGCTGCTCAATGGCAGAAATCTCTTCCGGCGTAAAGGTCAGTGCCCCGTGCAGAGCCGGGTGTCCGGCATAGGGAAAACAGTGATTGTATTCCAGAAGCCAGAGATTGATCTTGAACTTCGCCATCTCATCGATCAGGCGCAGAACGCCCGGGAAATCCAGCTGACGGATGCTGGCCAGATTGGTGTGGAATCCCCGAATCGCCATAGCGGGGGCATCTTCCAATTCCATCTCCCGCAGCCATGTCCCGGCACGGAGCTGTTTCAGCGTTTCCACTGCGTACAGCATCCCCCGCCGGGAAGCAGAGGCAAGGCGCACTTCCCCCGACCGGACAGAAATGGAATAGGCTTCCGGAGAAGGCGCATCCGCCAGTTCCCCGCAAAGCACTCGCCCCGGGCCTTTCCCGGAAAGCCCGAAAAGACGGCACAGTTCCGCCGCCACAGGCTCCGCATCCGGCGTATCCGCAAGCGCGTAGTCCGCAAGATCCACATACACCGAACTTGTATAACGCAAATGTGCCGGTTCCGGGATCACGTGCACGGCATTGTCATTATATGTCAGAAATCCGGGGCGTTTTTCCATTTTTCACCTCTTTATCACTTCAAATATTTCAACGCCTTTGCGCCGATATCCTTCCGGCTGAAACAATCGTCAAAATGGATCTTTTCCACTCCCTTGTACGCATTGGCAATGGCATCCTGAATGGTCTTGCCCCGGGCGGAAACGCCCAGCACACGACCGCCGGCAGAAACCACTGCGCCATCCTTGAACGCCGTCCCTGCATGGAACACCACGGCTCCGGCTTCCGCCGCATCCGCCAGACCGGTGATCACATCCCCCTTGCGGTAACTCCCGGGATACCCCCCGGCGGCAATGACCACAGAAACCGCCGGATCCTCCGACCACACAAGATCCGCTTCCGCCAGACGGCCGTCGGCAGTCTTGTAAAGAGCATCCGCCCAGTCGCCGTCAAACCGGCGCACCACCGGCTGGATCTCCGGATCGCCGAAACGCACATTGAATTCCAGCACTTTCGCCACACCGCCGGTCACCATGATCCCCACAAAGATCACCCCCCGGTAGAAAATGTTTTCCGCCTGAATTCCCGCCAGAAAACGGTCAAGGATCTCGGTTTTGATCTGTTCCATCACCTTGTCGTTGACCACCGGCGCAGGAGAATACGCCCCCATGCCGCCGGTATTGGGGCCCTGATCGTCGTCATAGATCCGCTTGTGATCCTGGGAAGTCACCAGAGGCACAATGGTTTTGCCGTCCGTTAACGCCAGAATGGACGCTTCCTCCCCGAAAAGGCACTCTTCAATCAGTACCGTGGCACCGCTTGCCCCGAATGCCCCGCCGAAACACTCATCCACAAACGCATTGGCACTGCCGGCAGAATCCGCCACCAGCACGCCTTTCCCGGCGGCAAGGCCGTCCGCCTTCACCACGATCCCTTCCGCACCGGCGGCAAATTCCTTATTGATATACTCTTTGGCGGATGCCGCATCCGTAAAAGTGGCAGACCGGGCCGTAGGGATATTGTACTTATTCATGAAGCGTTTGGCAAAGTCCTTGCTGCCTTCGAGCTGTGCCCCTTCGGCGTTGGGGCCGAAGACCCGCAGACCGGCGGCACGCAGTTTATCCCCCACACCGGCGCACAGCGGAGCTTCCGGGCCGACCACGGCAAAAGCAATATCGTTCGCCTTGGCAAATTCCACCAGTTTATCCCCGTCTTCCACGCCGATATTGACACATTCTGCCACATCTGCGATCCCGGCATTCCCGGGGGCACAATACAATTTTTCCGTCAGCGGGGACTGCCGGAGTTTCCAACAAAGCGCATGTTCGCGACCACCGGAACCGACTACCAGAATATTCATAAGTTTCTCCTTTATGATAATTTTTTAAAATTCAGCTCTGCCGCCCACCGGGATCACGGCACGGTTCAACTTGTTCCCGCAACCGTCGTACACGGCTTTGGCTTTCGCCGCAGGCAGCTCTTCCGGAGAAAGATTCAGGAGGTTCACCCCCGCTTCCCCCGCCGCCGCGATCTGCATGGCATCCGCAGGATCCGCGGCAATGACGATACTGCAATCCCCGTATTTCCCGGAAATGACCGATGCCATACCGCCACGGAACTGCACATTCCAGTGCCCCAGACGGTACACATCCTGATGCGCCTTGTAGAACCCGATATAGTGGAGGAAAATCTTCTTCTCCACCTCCGTCATCACCCGGAGATCCATGGATGCCATAGGCACCGCCGCCAGAGAAGCGACCAGGTGCCGGGCAATATTTTCCGGCTTTTCTGAACGGGCCCAGAAAACCGGGTCCGCATGGATCGGCACCTGATCCCCGGCGATCACCCGGATCTGGGCGATGCGGTTGAAATTGTCCACAAAGTCAAAAGGCGCATCCCCGGCACGGAACTGCGTGGCAAGATCCACCGTCAGAGGCGAAATGTAACTCTGCCGGAACTCGATCATAGCATCCGGGACAACATTTTGCAATGTTTTCTGCAAACGCTTCAAAAAGCGGTATGTGGGTTCAGACATACCGCTTTTGCGGTCAGCTTTTTCATCATCAATAAAATCGACTTTCAACCCGCTCAAGCCATATTCCCGCACCAGATTTTCCAACCGGTCCAGCACATCCTGCACCGAGGCTTCATCCCGGGTATCCAGGTGCCAGAAAGAGCGTTCATAAGGACAGGGCGTGGTCAATTTGAGCTTTTTGAATTCCGGACTGCACATCCCCACCATGGTGGGACCGGTCCAGACAAGGTAATTCATCCCCATATCACGGACACGCTTTACATGGCCCTTCATATCCGGGAATTTCTTTTCGGAAACCTTCCAGCTCCCGATATCTTTGAACCAATCCACCACACCGGGCCGGAGCCGCTGGGGATTGTCATAGCACCAGCCGTCATCCAGGATAAAGGTTTTAAAACCAAGTTCTGCGGCAAGGCGGGCATTTTCCTCCACTTCGTCCTGATGCAGATCGGCGTGGAATGCGTACCAGGTGCAGAACACCGGTTCCCAGACACTTGCAGGATACTCCGGCAACGCCGCAGGGTGCGCCATTTTGCGGTATTCCTCCAGACATTCCACCCACGGAATATCCCGGAGATCCATAAAAAGCTGAAATTCCCGCGGGGCATTCAGAACAAACTCAATTTCCAGCGTCCCGGTAAACTGATTCATGTGGCTGGCAAAATCCGATTCTGCCGCAAATTCCGTCAGCCCCACGCTGAAACGGTTCCGGTGACCATCCGAAAACAGCGTGAAATACGGAAAAAACTGCTGGGCACCGGCGGTAAAAAGAATATGCCAATCCACCTTCATCTGCGGACGGGGTTTGCCCGGATGCCAGTAGCCTGCCATATCCCGTACCGGCACGGAAAAGTGGATCCGTTGTTCCCCGGCAGGGATCGTAAAGGTCATGGCACCGCCGGATGTCATTTCCCCGGTCAGTGTTTCCGATGTGCCATCCTGCCGCAGCAGAACGGGCGTGATCACTTCCAACATTTATCACTCCTCGATATTTCTGAAAACAGTTCAAAAAATTGTTTGCATTAAGTATAACGCATTCCCCGCTCTTTGCAAGGCGTTTTTACAAATATTTCAGGCAAAAATGTTCTTTTCCGGAAATAGGGTCAACGCCGGGGATGAAATTGCCGGTGTAATTCACTCAAGCGATCCTGATCCACATGGGTATAAACCTCCGTTGTGGCTATGCTGGAATGCCCCAGCATCTCCTGGATCACCCGCAGATCCGCCCCGTGCGCCAGAAGATGACTGGCAAATGAGTGCCGCAGTGTATGCGGGTGGACACTTTTGGAAATACCCGCTGCGATCGCCGTATCCCGAACCACCGCCCACACCCGTTCCCGGTTCAGCTTCTTCCCGGTGCGGGAAACGAAGCAGAGGGGATTGGAAGTTTGTCTTCCAAGGAGGTGCGGCCGGGCGCAGTCCAGATACTTCTGCAAAGTATGCAGCGCAGGTTTCCCGATGGGAACAAAACGGGTTTTCGCCCCCTTCCCGGTGATCCGGAGCATCTCCGTATCAAAATCAATAGCGTTGACCGCAAGATCCACCACTTCCGACACCCGCAGTCCGGACGCATAAAACACCTCCAGTATCGCCCGGTTCCGCAATTCCAGAGGATCATCCGTTTCCGGTTTATGCACTGCAAGCATGGCATCCACTTCGGCTTCACTTAAATAATCCGGCAGAATATGCCAGAGTTTGGGGGAATCCATCAACGCGCTGGGGTCTTCCGGGATCAATCCTTCCTCGTGCAAAAAGCGGAAAAAAAGTTTGAATGCGATCAGCCGCCGTGCAATGGTGGTACTTTCCATGCCGTTTTCCCGGCATTCCCCCAGATAATCCAGCAGCATGGACCGGGTAACCGCACCGAAACTTTTGATACTGTTATTCTCCAGATAGCCGCTGAAATGCTTCAGGTCGAACCCGTAAGACCGGATGCTGTTCCGGGCGAGTCCCCGCTCCGTAACCAGATATTGCAGAAAAAATTTGATATGATGACTCAACATAGGCTTGCAAAAAATCCACTCCCATGTCATATTATAGCATAAAATTGATATTTTGAAAGTACATTTCAGCGTAAGGAGAAGGCGTTTTATGAAAAAATGGATGGGATGGACTGTCGGCATGGGTGCGGCAGCCCTGATGGCGGCACCGCTGAACCCGGACATTGTAAAAAAAGAGGTCAAAACTGTCCGCCGTCCAGCCATGGTCAGCGTGATCGGTTCATCGTTGATGCAGCTCCCGCCGGACGGAAAAACGGATGTGGATGCCATGATCGAATTCTGGACGACCCGTATGGACCGGGAAGTGGTGATGAAGCCGGACATGATCGTCCTCCCCGAAATCTGCGACATGTGGGCAGGGTTGAAAACTGCCGACGAAAAACATAACTGGATCGAAAAGCGGGGAGATAAGATCCTGAACGCTTTTCGGGAATATGCCAAAAAGCACAAAACATATATCATTTACCCCGCCTACCGCCAGCTGGGCAATAAACGATATCAGAATTCCGCCTTTGTGATCGACCGTGAGGGCGATGTGGTGGGGCGTTATGACAAACTCCGGCCAACGGTGCGGGATATTGCATTCGGCGCCGTTCCCGGCAAAGCCCCGGTGGCGGTGGATACGGACTTCGGCAGGATCGCCATGCTGATTTGCTTTGACCTCAACTTCTGGGAACTGCTGGATTCCTACATTGCGCTCAAGCCGGATATTCTTTTGTTCAGCAGTTACTATCACGGGGATTTTATGCTGAAAGTGTGGGCGTACAAATGCAGGGCACACCTGGTGGCATCCACCATTGGCAGCCTGCCCAAAGAAGTCGTTTCCCCCTGCGGAACGACATTGCGTCTGGAAGAAGATTATGAATGGACCCTCAGCGAAATGATCAATACCAACTGCAAAGTGGTCCATCTGGACTTCAATCAGGCAGGGATCCAGGCGGCACGGGCAAAGTACGGGAGAAAAATCAAAGTGGATACAGCAGGCAGTGTGGGAGCCGTCACCATGTATTCCGAAGACCCGGCACTCCCCATTGAAAATGTGCTGAAAGAATTCAATATCGAATTGTGGGATGATTACTACAAACGCAGTGTGGATGCCTGTAACGAAGCCATCAAAACCGCCCCGGAGGCGGCGTGGAAATAAGGAGGGGGAAACATGAAAAAAACCATTGCAGTATTGCTGGCAGACGGCTTTGAAGAAATTGAAGCACTTGCCCCGGCAGATGTATGGCGGCGGCTTGGCTTTGAGGTCATTCTGGCGGCAGTGGGGGCATCCGGAACAGTTACGGGGGCTCACGGGATCACCGTCAAAGCGGATGCCCGGCTGGCAGAGATCCCCACGGATACCCTGGATGCAGTGATCCTGCCGGGCGGGATGCCGGGAAGTAAAAATCTGCGGGACAACGAACGGGTTCTGGCACTGGTCCGCGCCATGGCTGCGGAAAACAAGGTCACTGCCGCCATTTGTGCGGCACCGATCGTGCTGGAAAAAGCGGGGGTTTTGAAAGGTATCCGCTACACCATGTACCCAGGCTTTGAAGCGGAAATGAGTTCCCGGCCCACGGGAAATCTGACGGAAGTCTGCGGCAATATCATTACGGGCAAGGGCCCGGGGGCGGCATTTGCTTTTGCGGCCTGTGTAGCCAAAGCATTGGGTTCAGATGCCGACCCCATGTACCGGGACGGCATGTTCATCCAGGGGTAAAAAAAGCCGGTATCGAGCCTATGCAGCAAAAGCATTGGCGTTGATACCGGCAATCACGCAGTCCCTGCAAAACAGGCTTCCATGCTGTTCAGCAAGGAAAGTACCCACTTTCAGATGCTCGCGCAGAATGTATTTATTCCAATGTGCCGTATATGCCAAATGGATATAAAACAGCCGTTCTTCCAATGTTTCTGTTTTATTGAGAATTTCTATGTGATGAGAAAATCCGATCCCAAGAAATTCTTGCGGGTTGATTTCGGCAGCCCATGGCTGGCGATTTGTGGCGACTAATACATCAGATTTTATTGTTTGTACAGAATCAGGCAATTCGCCAGCCGGCGGCTGGCGATTTATATAAGGCATCCACACTTCAAAAAACTGTCTCATGTTTTTCAGGTTATTCACTGAAAAACCTTTCAATCCCGGTAATTCTCTTTTTAATTGAGAGCTGATAGCCTCTATTGCCCCTGTTCCCCAAAAGCCTTTGCGGGAGTTTTCAGAAACATAACGCCCGATACCATAGTACAATGATAAAAGCTCTCGATTAGAATTGATAGTTGCCCTTTGTTGACTCTCAAGAATAGCTTGTTTCAAGACAAAAACGGCTTCTCTTACCCCTTGAAAATCTAAATTATTCTCACTCATTTCAGCAACTCCATCTATGCCTTCCTCTAACATGCAATACAAGTATATCAGGCTTTCCCTGTGCCTGCAGCCGGTATTACAAACAGAGAAAATTCAGGACTGCCGGGATCTCCTCCGTTCGTCCGCAGGGGATCAGGCCGCCGTTTTCCGGATCATAACGGAAACTTGCCAGATTCCCGCTGCGCTCATTCGCTGTGATCACAAATTTGCCGTCCGGCGTAAATACAAAATCACGGGGCCAATGTCCGCCGCTCCCCGTGGAACGGATCAACTGCAAAGATTCCGGAGTCATCTCCAGAACAGAAATACTGTCATCCCCACGGTTGGAGATCAGAAGATATTTGCCGTCCGGAGAAAGCCAAATCGCCCCCGGCCAGTTGGTCATCAAAGGTTCATGGTGAAGCAGATCCAACGTTTCACACAGTTCGGCAGAGCCGTTTTGCCACGCAAAAATACTTACCGTACTGCCCAGTTCGTTGGCAACGAAAAAGCGTTTCTTATCAGGCGAAAAAAGAAGATGCCGCGGCCCCTCCCCTGCTGGAACTTTCACCCGTTCCGGGGCGGAGCACACACCAGCCCCCGCTTTCCACGGATAGAGAAAAATGGAGTCCAGCCCCAGATCCACGGTCATCAGCCGGTCCCCTTCCGGAGAAAACCCGGTAAAATGGGCGTGAGGCCCCGCCTGACGGGGCAGAACTGCCCCCTGCCCGCTCTGCCGGAAGATCCGGGGTTCCCCCGGCATTCCGGTTTCATCCAGCGGGAATTCACTTACCGTACCATCCCCGTACTGGGCAGTGTATAAAAACTTCCCGTCCGGCGAAAGTGTAAGGTGACATGTGTTGCTCCCCCCCGCCGGAACGCACCGGATCAGACGGGCATCGGCATCAAATACCGCCACTCCGCCCTGATTTTCCACTCCGGAAAGACTGCTGATGGAGCCGTAAAACTTTTGATATTCCGGAGCATGGATCAGGTAATTCAAATGGGGACACCGGGTATGGAGCGCACTTGTCATCGCTCCGGTTTCCGTATTCAGAGTCACATCATAAATACCGCCGGATTCCCCATCGGATGATATGGCAAAAAAACTGTAATCGCTCATATCCGGGCCCAACAGATCAATACTTTTTATCGGCGTACCCGACCCAGCCGCCGGCTTTCACCAGTTCCAGGTCAAAAGCACCAATGGAGAAGGGATAAACTTTTGTTTCTTTCCCGTTGCTGATGGTGAAGGTCTGCTTTTCCAGATCGGTGGAGCAATCCGCTTCGGCACCGGCAAAAACAGAAAAGATCTCATCGATCACCTCTTCGGCCAGCGAAATCGCCATGCAGCCGCAGTTGAACATGTTCTGCCGGAAAATACGGGCAAAGTTCACTGCGATCACCAGATTGATATTGTTATATTCCAATACCCACGGAGCGTGTTCCCGGGAGGAGCCGCAACCGAAATTCCGGCGGGTCACAATGACGGCTTTCCCCGCCACATCCCGCTTGGGATCAAACCCGGGCAGCACCAGATCCTCCAGGCAATAGGGGATCAACGCTTCTTTCTGCGATTCAGTGAGATACTTCGCAGGAATGATTTCATCGGTATTGATATCGGAACGATCCAGAAAGAGGATCTTGCCACTGAAATTTTTCATTTGTTACCCCCGGAAAAAAGGCGAATTGCAAATTTCACCGGCAATGGCGGTCGCCGCCGCCGTGGCCGGACTCATCAAATGAACGGTGCCACCCTTCCCCATGCGCCCGTTAAAGTTGCGGTTGGTGGTGGAAGCGCAGACTTCGCCGGATGCCAGAACCCCGTTGCTCATACCGAGGCAAGCCCCGCAGGTGGGATTGGTCACGCAGAACCCGGCATCCATGAAGATGGCAATAATGCCTTCTTTCAGGGCTTCCCGGTAAATCAGCGGGGTCGCCGGAGAAACGATGGCACGGACATTGGGATGGATCTTTTTGCCTTCCAGAACCTTGGCGGCAATGCGCAGATCTTCCAGACGGCCGTTGGTACAACTGCCGATATAGATCTGATTTACGGGAGTCCCGGTCATTTCCCGGACAGTCTTCACCTGATCCGGCTTGTTGCCGAAGGTGGCCACAGGCTCCATGGTGTTGGCATCAAACTCGATCACGCGGGCGTATTCGGCATCTTCATCCGGCAGGAAAGCCGAATAGGCTTCCAGAGCCGCTTCCTTGCTGGCGAATTCGTCCTTGATAAAGGGCCAGAGATATTCCACAGTGGTCATGTCGGGGTAACAGATCCCGCAAGTGCCGCCGGCTTCAATGGCCATATTGCAGAGGGTCATACGCTCATCCATCTTCATGGCGGAGATCACCGGACCGGCAAATTCAATGACGTGATCGGTGGCACCGTTCACGGTGAGATCCCGGATCAGTGTCAGGATCAGGTCCTTGGCATACACGCCTTCGGGCATGGAGCCATTCACCTGAATTTTGATGGTCTTGGGTTCACGGAAAGCGCAAACGCCTTTCAGGATCCCCACTTCAAGGTCAGTCGTCCCCACCCCGGCGGCAAAGGCACCGAAAGCACCGTGCGTGCAGGTGTGAGAGTCCCCCATGATCACCGTATAACCGGGGCGGACATAGCCCTTTTCCGGGAAGATGGCATGGCAAACGCCGTTGGCACCGATATCAAAAAAGTCTTTGATCTCATGGCGGCGCGCCCATTCCCGGAGCGTTTTGCCCTGTTCGGCAGTTTTCGAGTCTTTGGCGGGGGACACGTGGTCGATCACCGCCTTGATCTTCGTGGGATCGAAAACCCGATCCAACCCTCTGGACACCAGATCATTGATGGCGATGGGCGTTGTGATTTCGTGGCAGAACACCCGGTCCAGCGACAATACAGACACGCCCTCCGCCGGGACATCCACCCGGTGCGAATCAAAAATTTTCTGTGCAACTGTTTTTCCCATTTTACTCCTCCTTGTCTCCGGCGGTGAAATGTACCAGAAGCAGCAGGATGCACATTCCTGCGGCCGCATACAACGCCGGATCAGACATATCAAAAAATGCTTTCGGCTCCGGCGGACTGCTCAACCGGTGCCAGCTGTAAACCGTATTGCTCAAGAAATCGGTGACCACATTGACAAAGGGGATCGCCAGAATCATCCCGGCAATGCTCCACAAAGCGTACAGTCTGCCGCTCCCGAGGGAACTCAACGCAGTCGCCGCCGAAAGCCCGCACAAAACGAGCCCCACGCCGCTGAAAACGCCGCCGAAAAGCGAACCCCAGAGATAACTCCGGTGTACCTGCACTTCCGTAAGACCGAGGCGGCGGGTCACAAAAAAGAGTACCGTCCCCAAGCCCATGGCAAAAAGTAAAGTCTTGATCAGGCGGCCGTTGCGCAAAGCAAGAGCGTTCCGCACGGCGACAGGATCGGCAAGACCGCTTTTGCAGAAAACGACCCCGAAAAGCATCCCGATCACAATGGAAAAGGCAAGTTTGTAAGCCTCCGGCAAATCCAATGGTGTCACTTTTTGCCCCCTTTCTTTTTGGCAGGCTTTTCTGCTTTGGCAACAGGTGCGGAATTCCTGCCGCCCCGCTGGGCAAAGAGACAGGCAAGCAGAACAGCAGACACCGCCATGGCGATCAGGAAAATCCACGCCCCGCCGGAAAGCTGCATCCCGGCGGCGAACTGGCCAAAGACGGAATCGCCGCTCAACTGGATCCCGGTCATCATCAAAAATCCCCCGAGGATCCCCAGAACGGGCGTGGTAAACATCCGCCGGGGAACGGAGCCGGAACCGTCTGAAAACTTCGGCTTGAATCCGCCGGAAAGAGCACTTGTCCCCAGTGCGCCGAGGAAGATCCCCAGCAAGAGGCCCAACTGCCAATCCAGCGGCAGAGCATCCCAGTCCTGTTCAGTCACCCCCTCCACGCAGTGTTCGGAAGCCATAGTCATGGCATCTCCGAGCCCGATGGAATCGTTAAACATGTAAAGAGAAAGCACGGTCAGGAAAGCCAGCACCGTTCCGGAAATATAGAAGGGCCAGGACTTTGCGCCGTTTGATCCATCTGTTTTTGCCATGAGTTCCCATCCTGTAAATCATTCAAAATAAATATATCAGGAAATATACAGCAAAAACCGTTTATTTCAACCTTGATTCATCATCAACAGTGATAATTTTCACCCCCGGGGAACCGGGGATTACCGACTGGCTTCCCATTCACGGATCCGGCTCAAAATCTCTTTTTTCGAGGATGGCGGGGTTGAAATCATCACTTCATACGCCATTTGGGAAGTAAATTTCTCCGCACGGCTGTCAAATGCACGCTGACGCATTTTAGTGATCACGCCATTCAAATCCGCCCCGCTGAAATTCTCCGTTTGTGCAGTCATATAGTCCACCATTCCCGGTTCACAGGGCAGTCCGGTGGCAAATGCCCGTGCCAGCATCTGATGCCGGGCAGCCGCAGACGGAAGCCCCACAAAAGCCAGCACATCAAACCGTCCGGGCCGTAAAAAGGCTTCGTCAATCTGCCAGGGCATATTGGTGGCCCCCAGGAGCAATATGGGATTTTTATGCTTGACCACGCCATCCATTTCCTGTAAAATCACCGAAATAACTTTCTGGGTCACCTCATGGATATCATCCGTGCGTTTCCGGAAAATCGTTTCCATTTCATCAATAAATATCACAGAAAGTTTGTGTTTCCGGGCTTCCTGAAAGATCCGGAGGATATTCTTTTCCGAATCCCCCACATACCGCCCGAATACATCTGCCGAGGTAATCATGTAAAAAGGCAAATTCAATTCCCCTGCCACGGCCCGGGCAAGAAATGTCTTCCCGGTTCCGGGAGGCCCATACAACAGCACCCCGCCGCCGGGTTTGAGATTGTATTTTTTTGCCCGTTGCGGATCCCGCAAGGGTTCAATCAGCCGCAGACGGATCTGTTCTTTTACCTCATTCATCCCCGCCACATCGTTCAGCCGGATATCCGGTCGTTCAGCAAGACATACTCCATCGGTATTCGCCCCGTCCGGAGAGGGCTGCGGGGCAAGCACTCCCCGGATGATCTGCAGAGCCCCCAAAATTAAAATCGTCCCGCAAATCACAAATGCAAAAATCCGGATACTGCCATAATGGAGAAAATGCTCATTGAGCCAGAACATCCCCTTCCAGGTGAAAACTGTACTCAAAATCAGCGTAAGACTGCATACTGCAGCACTGATGTAACGGCGGATCTTCGGCGGGAAACAATCTATTGGTGTCAATTTGCTGAAAAGTTTGCAAAAAAAGAACAATCCGGCAAGCACCACCAGCGAAACCCCGCCCAGAGCCGCCAATTTGACCACCGGAATATTCCCGACAAACGGGATCTCACTGACCCGTTCTGCCAAAGCCTTGCAGGGCCCTATGAGAAACGGTGCAAGAATAAGCATCATCAACCCGTGAAAAACAGCATCCGGCTTTCCATCCGCCACGCCCCGGGCCATAGAGGCTGCCGGAAACGCTAAAAAAAGTGCACAAAACCACGGCACCCCCAGAACATTCCGGAAGAGAAAAAAAGTTCCGAGCCAAACAACAGCACCGGTCAACTGCTTCCATACAAGCATGTGATCGGTGTCTTGCTTGACATCCTGACGGGCCTTTTCCTGCATTAAAAAAACACCTCAAACCGCTATTATACCGCAGACGCAGTGCTCAGTTATACAGAGGAACCAGATGGATATTCCCCATGGTTTTGCCGCCTACCGTAGTGGCACGGGTGAAATAGTCTATGTACTGCACATGACCATCCAGCCGGGCAGTGTAGGCCCCGGGGCGGGAAATACTGGCGTGGCGAAACCAGGAAACCGCTGTATTTCCGGGACTGTCAAAATTGTCCCACCGGGAATCGGACCCGTTAAAATAAAAACCGTCCCAATAAGAAATTTTGACCGAAGGCTGCTTGATCTGGCTGATTTTGATAAATTTAACATCATAACCGCGGGTAGGATGCCAATACCCCAGCTTGGCATTGCGGGCATATCCGCCATTACCGGTTTTGGTCAGTTCAAATTTACCATTTGTCAGGTCAGCCCACGGAGCAGTAGAGCCAACATCTTTGTTGGTAAGGGGGCAAAGAGGAACGCAATGCGTAAGTTTTTTAGGCTGTGTACGGCTGAACAATGTTTTATTATAATATTCATAACTGATATGCTGCCAGTTCCATGCGGCACCGGGATTGGTCATGTTCCAGGATGCCACGGGCATAATATAATCATCGTAGTCAGAATTATAAAACATGTCAATATTGGAAAGCTCTTTCAGAATACCCACACACTTGGTCCCCTGAGCCTTCTCTCTTGCCTGCGACAAAGCCGGCAGCAGCATACTTGCCAGGATGGCAATGATGGCGATCACCACCAAAAGTTCAATCAGCGTGAACGCTGATTGAGTGAAGATGTGAAGATGTGAAGAGTTTGCCTGCGGCAAACGTGAAGTGCGCCCTGCCGGGCGTAAGGATGTGTTGTTTTTATAGATTTTTTTGAGGTAATACAACGGCAAAACTCCTATTTGACAAGTTTTACTCACCAGGAGTTCGATCAGCGTGAACGCTGATCGGGTGCAGGGGGGAAGATGAGCGGTGCATCCAGCCGGGCGTAAAGCGGTGTAGTCTTTATTTCTCGCCTGAAGTCTGCTCAAAGCAAAGCGGCGCCCCCCCGTGGATTTCATTCTGTACAAGTAGCGATCCATAACATATCTCCTATTTTCATCATCTCAATAGTTTTGTAACGATGTAATGATAGCAGAAAAATCCGGAAAAGCAAGTGCTCCAAGGCAGAAAATCCTCCCAAACTCAAACGCCCCGTTTCTGCGCCTGCTCAGGCACAAAAAACCGCTATTTTTGATAAAAAATCAATTTTTTTTGATTTTTTTTAAGAATAAGAACCAGAATAGCACCTAATAGGCGTATTTATGAGTACAAAGGCACTTGGTGTCTATTTCCCATAAACAAAAAAAAGGAGAAAAAAATGAGCAGAAAAGATGTCATTAACAGCGGGATCCAGCTTGCCAAGAAGTATGGATTCACGGTCCCCCCGGCCCTTGACAAGGAAATTGCCGATCTGGCCAATCCCCAGTACCGGATTGCTGTTGTCGGGAAATATCAGGTAGGGAAATCTACATTGATCAACCGCGTTTTCCTGAAAAACAATCCGATTTTAACGGAAGGCAACGGATTGGCCACAACCGCAGCCGGGACCGAAACCTCCTGGGGAACGAACCGCTCCATGCAAGTCTATGGCTGGGATAATAATTGCATTAAAACGATCAACGATCCCACTGCGGAGGATGTCCGGGAGTGGACCGTGGGGGCAGAAGGGGCTCGCGAAGAGCTGATCAATAAAGTCGGCAAGGTCTGCATCACGGAGCCGAACGACGGCTTGAAATCTTATACGATCCTTGATACTCCCGGCATAGATGACCCGGATGTCAATCTGCTTATCAAGACCACCTATAACATTATCCCCAGTGCCGATGCGGCCATCCTGGTGACAGAACCCAAAATACTGGACTCTCGGGAGATCGAACTGCTGCAGAACAAGTTGGTTGCAAACGGCATCTCCCGGCTGATGGTCATGATTTCCTACCATCCGGAAAAGTTTGATATGACCGTCAAGCGGCGTGCCGATATTGTGGAAACGATCAAAGCAATGCTGAGCAATGCCGGGGTAAAGAATGTCCCGGTCTACATGTTCAGTTTTGACCCGGAACTGGATGATACGCTGAATACTCCCGAAAAAATCAATACTGCCATCCTCCAATACCTTGATGCCAATGTGCAGCCCGGCCGTGAAGACCGGGTCGTTGCTCATGTCAAGAAATTTTTGGGCGATTGTGTCGAAGCACTGAAAGTGCGGATTGCCGCAGCCGGCATGTCTGCAGAAAAACGCAGTGCAAAAATACTTGAACTGGATGCCCAGCGCAAGGAAATGGAAGATAAATTTGCCAAATTACACGGTCGCCTGAATGATGACTTTTCTGAGATTGCCGCTCGTCACAGCCAGGATTTGAAAACAAAATGCCGTCAGATTTTTAAAGATGCCCGCGAAACAATCGACAAAGCAGAAGATATTACAGGGATGAAAAAAAATATTGATTCTCTGAATGAAAATCTGCAGAAAAGTTTGGCAGACCTTCTTCTTGCCAAAACTGCAGATATGAAGGAAGAGATCCGCGTGGCTGTTGCCAAAAGAATTCCAGAAATGGAAATCGGGCGCCCCAAGACACCCGACACCTCTATTGAGGATATTGCATTTGATCCGGGATTCCTTGCCAAAATCCCGAACTGGGTTTATGAAATCCTCAACGTTTTTGGCGTTGACTTCCTGATGCCGGGGGGATTCATTTGGGGAACAATTTTCCGTATTATCCAGAGCAGAATTCCCGTGCTGAAAGATCTTAAGCTTCAGAATGGGGTACTTGCGTTGATGAAAATGAATATTAACAGCAACATTGTGAACGCCTCTCAAGAGTTGCAAGGCCAAATTGATGAAAAATTCAAAGAAGCCTTTGCCGCAATGTCACAGAAGTTCAATGAAGAATTCAAGGAACTTTTGGATAAACGCATTGCAATGATCAAGAAAAGCATCACCGATGCACCGGAAGCCGTGGATACCATCTCACTCGAAAATGGCGTCACGGAAATCAATTGTTTTATTTCTGCGAATTAAAACGCTGACTTGAAACACGCTCCCCGGGCAGAGTCCGACTCTGCCCGGGGAAACACCCCCATCCATATTAAAGAAGAGAAAAAAAATGGCACTGAAAACTGTCGATATCACCAATCCCGCCGCCTGGTATTCCACCCGTCGTGACGATCTGCTGAACCTGCTGGAAACAACAGCTCGGCTGGATGTCCCCGCTGACTACAAAGATGAATTTGCTGAAGTTCATAAAAAATGCCTGGAAAACCAATTTGAAATCGTACTGGTCGGCGAATTCCAGGGCGGAAAATCCACCACATTCAACACCCTGTGCGGCGGCCGGGAGTTGAGTCCCCGGGGACTTAACGGCGGCGGGATCAAGACCAGTGCCGCAGTGATCTCTGCCCAGAATATTTCGGACGGAGAAGTCCAGAATGGTCGCGAAGAATGGGCCGAAATCACCTTTAAAAGCAAAAAAGATCTGCTTTCCAACATGTTTGATGTATTGGTCAAGGCCGGACAGATTCAAACGCAATTTCCCAAATTAAAATGGGAAACCGAAAGCGATTTTCTGAAAAATTTGGATCTGGATAACCCCGCCCACAGAAAAGTCATGAGTAATACAGTCCATCAATTATGGGAGAAAAAAAAAGATCTGGACAACGATGACTTGAAGGACAATATGCGTATTGCAACGCTGATATTGAAATTCTACGGCACGCCGGAATACAAAAAACTCTGTGAAAAAAAGATAACGGATGTCTTTTCTTTTCAGAAGCTGATCCAATTTCCGGACCAGTGGGAAATTGCATGGATGCAAAAAGAAAATGCTAATTTTACATTTGACGAGATCGCCTTTGTCTTCATCTCCCGGGTACTGCTGCGAATCAAATCGCCTCACCTTGCCCGGCTCGGCTGCCGGATCACGGACTGCCCCGGACTTTTTGCCAATTCCTATGATACGCGAGTTGCGAAAGCGGCTATCCATGCGTCGGATGCAGTCTGGTATCTCCTGAATGGAGATAAGCAGATGGGCCAAAGTGATATTAAAATTTTGGACATGCTGCAAAAAGAAGGAATCAGCGACCGGCAAATCATCTCCGCTAATATGAAGAGTGAACATGCCCAGAAAATTGCCACCATTATTCCGGCGGATCAAGCGATCCTCACAAACAGCGGCTTGAATTCCGCTGTCAATCCCTATAACGCCCGACTGGCATTGCTGTCAGAACAGGGACAGATGATCCTTGACGGCACCCTGTCCGACCATGATAAAAAAATCATGGAAATCGACTTTGGCCGCGATCCGCAATCGCCGGAAAAAATGTGGCTGAAAATGGTCAATAAAATTGGGGTTAAAGTGGATGTGCCGAAAATTGAGGATTTGGATACTCTTGATGCAAACGCCATTTCAACGGTCAAAGACGAAAGCCGTCTGGAAAATATCCTGTCTTTCATCAACCAGCGGATCATCAAAGATAAATCGCAGAGTATTTTGCTGGACAACGGCAGTGTCCGGGCCGCAAAGGCCCTGAAGGCTTATGAAGGGGAACTGCAATCCAAGGAAGATGCCGCCCGGCAGAGTAAAGAAGAAGCCGAAAAAGAAAAGGCTGAAGCCGACCGCAAAATGGAGGAATTTCAGAAGGCCTCTCTCAATATCATTGATGAATCTCCTTTTGTAGCCCAAAAGCATCAAAATGCCAAGTATTATGCCGGAGAACTGATCAAGGAAGCATTCTCCGACAAAACACTCAGGAATGAAATTACAGAGGTGCTTTTGGATGGTCTCTGGGAGAAAGCAGGAAGTTTTTATCTTTTCATGGAAAATTTCAAAAACGATGTTATGGCTGCAGTAGGACCGGAAATCGGTGTGCGCATGAACGATGCATTGATCCAAACCTGGCAAAAGTGGAAAGACAAGAAAAATACATTTTGTGAATGGCAGGGCAATTATCTGAAAAGCATCGCCAAAACCAATCGCAAAATTGAAGAGAAGTGGCGTGATGTAAAGTGCGATGAAATCAATTTGCTGAAGGGACTGGATGATTTTGATGTTCCAGTCGATGATCTTGATATTGCTATTCAGACCATCGGGGAAGATGCCAATATACGGGAAGCCATGGACAAAGCCAAATGCAATTTATTCGGGTTGATATGGCACGGGCTCAAAGCGATTTTTACCGGGGAAACTACGGAAGAGTATTTCAAGGCCGCAAATCGTCCCAAAGTGGAAGCCGCAATCGCAAGTGTCTTACGCAACGTAGGCTATTTTAGCGACACCCAAGATGGACTGGCAAGGTCATTTCGTAAATATTCCGAGCAGGTGGAAGATAACCTCTTAAACAAGCTCAAACTTGTTCAAGAAGCATACGAAAAACGTAAAAAAGAGAAAGATGCTATTTTTAAGGAAAAACAGGCGGTCCAGCAGCAAATTGCTGCAGAAGCCCATGCCACCCGGACACAGAAAATCGAACCTGTACGCAAGGAGATCGAGGAATTCCAGCAGCAGGTGACAAAAGAGATCAGGCAGGTTTGCAAATAATGGACACCTGCACCATTACAATCGCAGGTCGCTTCCAGCAAGGCAAGTCCACTCTTGTGAACTGCCTGCTGGAAGGGAAGTTTGCGGAGACCGGAAACGGTCTCCGTACAACTGCCTGCAACACAGTTTACCGCTACGGGCCGAAAAAAGAAAAATTTTTTCTGACTGCAGATGGCCAAAAACTATCGCCGCCCAAGAATCCAAAAAACTACCGTCCGGGAGACCGGATGGTAGTTGCTCTGCCCCATCCTCTGCTGCAAAATGTCACGATCATTGATTCTCCGGGCGTGGGTGCATCCGAGGCAGATGATGCTTTAGCCGCCAACGCAATTCAACAGTCCCATGCCGTTCTGCTTCTGCTGGAAAAGGGCACTTTACATGCCACAGAGCAAACCATTCTGGAGCAATGCCGGGCAAGTGGAACAAAGCTGATTGTGCTATTCAACGGCAAAGACACCAATAAGTGGCATCCGGAAGAAAATAAATTTATTTGTGAAACCATTGAAGCACAACTCATTAACAGCGGTTTCCATGATGTCATTCTCCCCATTGCCGGGAAAAAAGTTTTCCCATGCAATCTTCTGTGGGCATGGAACGCTGTGACCGGTAAAGTAGATGATAAAACAAAAAAACTTGATTATAAACTGGACACTCCGGCAAAATGTCGGGATGCAAGCGGCATTCAAAATATCCGCCACGCCATCCACAATATTCCCGGCATTCTGGCAATGGATTTTATGTCCAATATGGACTCCGAAATTGAACGGATCTCGTCCAAACTGGAAGCAGAAATGGATAAGATCATTCAGGAAACAGCAAAGAAATGGAACGCTTGAAATGAAAAAATTCAGAGTTGTCAAAGAAAGTCACATCACTGGTGACGATTATACTACTATCGGCGTTCCTGAAAAGCAGGATATTCTTGATTGGCTGAAAAAAGATCTGAAAAAAATGCAGGATGAGATCGAGTCATTAAACCAAAAGATCGCTGATCTTGAAAAAGAAAAGAAACAGCGGGAAAATATGTTTCAAGAGCTTGCCGGAGAATTAAAACAATGCGTTATCAGCACAAACGAGGAAGCAATGACATACTGCCTCTCCATGATGTCAAAATGGATGATGGATCAAATTAATCAGAAAAATGCAAAGAAATTAAAAAAATGAAATACGATGATATGAACACGATGGAAATACTGGATGAAAACAATATCCAGACAACAGCCCGTAACATTGCACAAGAAGTTACAGGAAAAATCATCCGGGATGACAACTTGAAAAAACAAATCGCCGATCAACTGCAAAAGAAAGCCTATGAACTGCGCTTTCACCCTTTCCTTACAGAAGAGCATTATCAGAAAGAAATTCTTGCAAAATCAGCACCGTATCTTTCCCGGATTTTAAAATCCGCTGTCAAAGAAAAACTTGAAGAAGAAAATCAAAACTGGGATTCTTCATGGCACCGTTACCAGCAGAACCTTTCTGCTCTGATTGAGAAAAAAATCAATGGACCTGCATGCAGCAGCAATCCATCTGTAAATATGCAAGTGAAGTCAACTGTCAGTATCACGGAAATATCATTCAAGATCAATCCTGTTTTCAACCTGAAAGAGATACTGATTCCGAATTTTCTGGAAATCATCTTCCCGCCGCTGAAAATCTTTGGAAAAATCAAAATTGTTATAGATATTATTAAAAACGCAACTTACGATCAGTTCCGGCAACATTACGCAAGAATGTTTGAAGAAGCAGTCCGGAAACGTTTTTCGGAGCAAGGGTTCTATGACAATATACAAGAAATGTTGTACAATGAATTTTTAAGCCTGTTTAAGAAGATCAAAGATGTCATTGAAAAACAAAAGACACACCCGGACACAGCCTCTTTACTGCAGAAGATAAATGCATTGATGCCGTCTGATGATGCGGATAAAGAAATCCCCACCACAGAAACGAGCATTGCCCAAAAGATCACCGATGCCACCCAAAATTTGAGCAAGTCGTTATTGGAAAAAATTCCGGATAATGTAAAAGAAACAACAGAGAAAATAAAAGATAAAGGTATCTGCATGCTGAAAAAACCGGCATCCTTGAAAAACTCTTTATTAGGTTCATATTCAAAAAAGGAAAAGTAAGCTGCTTTTCTTTGAACATTTGTGGAAGAAAAATTTATCATGAGTTATTTCAGCGATTTAAAAAATGATATGGCATCCCGGTGGAACATGATCCGTAATAAAGAAAACGGGTGCGGGAAACGCCTTTTTGCCGCAGCGGAACTTCTTTGCTTCCCCGCAAGTATTCTTACTTTGATTTTACTGCTTCCGGCACAGATCGTTGCCGCAAAATGCGGATGGGATTGCCCCCAATGGGCTTTCCGTACTCTTGCGGTCCTCGTCTCCGCCGCAGTCGGCTACATCACCAATTATATTGCCATTGAAATGCTTTTTAAGCCCTACAAACCTCAAAAATGGCTCTTCCTCTGGCCGCAAGGGTTGATCCCCCGCAATAAACATAAAATCGGGGAGGAACTGGGAACTCAAGTCGCTGAAAATCTCCTCAAACCTCAAGAGATCGCCGATGAACTGTGTCAGATGGTCACAGCAGCTGTACGCAACCCCAATGTCACCGGGAAACTGCGGGATGCAGTCCAGAATCTTTTGAGAGATAATATGGACAAAATCACCGTTCACCTTATTCCCAAAATCGAAGAGTCTGTTTCTGCCGAACTTTCCCGGCATATTTCCCCGCAGAATATCATGCCGCTCTGGGAAAACTACCTCGCTCCCAAACTGGCAGCAGAAGATACCCGTACCCTTATTGCCCGGGAAATCGTCAGCAGCCTGCAAAAGAAGTCCCCGCAACTTACCAATATGCTGAAAGATGGCCTCCGGGAATACGCTCAAAGTTTTCTGGAAAAAAAACTCCCCCTCGGCTTTGGCGCTGATTTTCTTGCCAATGGTTTGGTCGCTTTTATCGACTGGCCGGATATCGAAAAGAAACTTGCTGAAAAAATCGCCGATCCCGCCGTCCGGGACATGATCCGTGATGAACTTTCCTCTCTTGCGGACCGCCTTGATGAATGGCTTAAAACTCCCGCAGGGCAGGAAAAACTTGCAACCTGGAGTACCGCATTGAGCAAAAAGTTCCAACAGTGGCTGAAAACCTATCTGGAAGAAAATCTCCCCCGCATTGCCCGCCAGATGCTTGCCTCTGACGATCTCTGGGACTGGATCGAAAAAACCATGATCCCCGCCGCTGAACCCAAAATCAAAGAGTTCATAGCTTCTCAAAAAGATGAGATCGTCCGGAAACTTGATATCAAAAACCGGGTATCCAATGCCATTGACCATCAGGATGTCCGGGAATTTCACAACATGATCAACTCCGTTGCCGCTGAACACCTCGGCGCCATTCAGGTCCTCGGCTTCCTTCTCGGAGCGGTCATCGGGTTGCTTCAGCTCCTCATTTGATCACCCGGAAAATAAAATCCCTTCCGGACTTGACAATTTTTTGATTGGGGTGTATAATATCCTCCGGAAGATGCGCCATCGTTGGCGTAACATAGGAAGGTGTTGCTGAAAATGAGTGTGACACTGAAAGATCTGGCGGCCGCTTCCGGACTCTCCATCCGCTCCGTGCGGAGGGCTTTGTCCGGCGAACCCGGCGTTTCCCCAAACGCCCGGGAGAAAATTTGCACCCTCGCTTCCGAATTGGGCTATGTCCCCAATGTCGCAGCCCGGGATCTCCGGGTCGGTCGCACCCCTTTTGTGGGACTCCTGACCTCCCCCGCCGATTCCGATGTGGCTCGCCGCCGGACACAGGATCTGATCGACCGTATCGGTGCCCTCGGGCTGCACACCCTTGCCGCTGTCCGCCCGGATACCCCCACTGCCATGCGGGAACTCGCCCGCAAATGGTCCGGCATGGCAAGATGGATCATTTTTGCCTCCCCGCCCAACCCGGAAGTGGAGGCTGTTCTCCCGGAATGCGGTTTCTCTTTTGTCATCATTGACGGAAAAAAAGCCGCCCCCAATGTGATCCCGCTGGTGATCGACCGTTCCCCCGGCATTGCCGAAGCCATCACCCATCTCCTATCTTCCGGCAGAAAAAATATTTGGCGGTGCGGCAATCTTTCCGGCAGAAAATCCGGCTTTGAACAGGCGTTCCGCCGGAAAGATCGCTCCATCCGTCACGGAACGATCTCTCCCGCCGGAGAGACCTTTGAAGACGGATTCCATATCGGGCCCGATATTCTCCGCACCGGCGCAGATGCCGTGTTCTTTGACGTGGACCGTACCGCTCTCGGATTTCTCCGGTTCGCTCAAAAAAACAACATCCGGATTCCGGAAGATATTGCAGTCGTCGGCTTTGACGACGATCAGGCAGGGCGTTTTGTTACGCCCCCTCTCGCCACCGTGGCGCAGCCCATTGCAGAAATCAATCAGGCAGTTTTGCAGCTGCTTGAAACCAATCAAACCAATCAAACCCTTTTCCCGACCCATCTGGTCCTCCGGGAAAGCGCACAAAAAAAGGAAGATGTAAAATGATCCGGAAATGTATCGCCCTTGCCATGCTGTTCAGCTTTACAGCAATGGCATTTGCCACAGAAATCGTTTTTGAAAAAAAAGATTTCAAAGGCCATCTTCAAGGGATCGCCGCAGACAAAACCGGGATCTACTGGTCTTTTTATGACGTGATCCACAAAACCGATTACACAGGCAAAATCACCGCCTCCATCGCCTCCCCCGTTCACGCCGGGGATCTCTGTTTTTTTGAAGGCAAGATCTATGTAGCCGTATCCTACCACAAAAAATCAGACATCCAGCGGGATGGCGGCAAGGGATGGGTCTATGTTTACGATCAGAATTTGAAGTTTCTGGAAAAAATCTCCATGCCGGACACCCCCAACCCCGACGGCATCACCCGGTACGGCGACAAATTTTACGTCGGCGCAAATGACTTCGGCAAAAAACTCCATCCCGTCAACAACATCAGCGTTTACACCAAAGACTGGAAATATGTGGGCCGTATCCCCGTAAATATCGGGTTTGAAACCGCCTACGGTGCCCAGACCCTCAACGCTGTCGGCGACCGGATGCTTGCCTCTTTTTATGCCAAGGGCAAAGGCACGCACTTCCTTTCGTTCCCGGATCTGAAGCCCATCGAACCCGCCCCCTTCAAGGCAAGTGTGGGCTTTGCCGTCATTCCGCCGGAACTGACCAAAGGCCGTGAACTTTACCTTGTGGCAAAAAGCACCGGCAAACTCGGGAAAAACAATTTCGGAGCCTATCTCACTGTTTACGAAAGAAAGAGTGACGGCAACATCGTCCCCGCAAATTTTTGAGTGCATTCAACCTCATATAAAAACAACCGGAAAGGAAAAAAGATGGACAAGAAAAAGTATGTTATTGTAGGTACTGGCGGCCGTGCCGTCATGTATCTGGAAGCCATGTGCAACTCCTTTGCTGATCATGCGGAACTCCTCGCTTTCTGCGACTCCAATCAGCACCGCATGGATTACTGGAACCGGGAAATCGGCAAACTCTGGAATCACGCCCCCGTGCCGACATACAAGGCTGTTGATTTCGACAAAATGATCGCCGATCACAAGCCTGATCGTGTCATCGTTACCAGCATGGACCGCACCCATCACAAATACATCTGCCGTGCCATGGAACTTGGCTGCGATGTGGTTTCCGAAAAACCCATGACCATTGACGCCGAAAAGTGTCAAGAGATCATTGACACCATCAAGCGTACCGGGCGGAATCTAATCGTGACCTTCAATTACCGCTATTCCCCCCGCAACACCAAAATCAAAGAAATCATCAAGTCCGGCATGGTGGGGGAAATCACCAGCATCCACTTTGAGTGGCTGCTGGACACCAGCCACGGCGCAGACTATTTCCGCCGCTGGCACCGGAACAAGAACAATTCCGGCGGACTCATGGTCCACAAATCCACCCATCACTTTGACCTGGTGAACTGGTGGATCGATTCCTCCCCGAAAACCGTTTTCGCCATGGGTGATTTGAAGTTCTACGGCAAAGAAAATGCTGAAAAACGGGGCGTTACGGAATTTTACGCCCGCGCCCGAGGCAGCGAGATCGCCGCAAAAGATCCCTTTGCGCTGAAAGTCGATCCGGAAAAAGACGAGCGCCTCATCGGACTTTATTATGATGCGGAAGAAGAGGACAGCTACTATCGTGACCAGAGCGTTTTCGGCGACGGCATTTCCATTGAAGACAACATGAATGTGATCGTCCGCTACAAAAACAATACCGTTATGAGTTACAGTCTTTGCGCCCACTGCCCGTGGGAAGGCTACCGGGTCTGCTTCAACGGCACCAAGGGCCGTCTGGAATTCAACGTGGTGGAAAAATCCTACGTTTCCGGCCATCACGAAGACTTCAATGAGCCCGGCATGCGGGAACTGGGCACAGACAAGAAAGATCTTGTCCCCGAAATCATCTTCCAGCCTCACTGGGGAAAACCGCAGGTCATCACCTACGAAGAAGGCGACAAGGGCGGTCACGGCGGCGGCGATATCCGTTTGCTCAAGCATGTTTTCGTGGGTGCCGATAACGATCCCCTGAAACATGCCGCAGGCTACATCGACGGGGCCAACTCCATCCTTACCGGGATCTCCGCCAATATCTCCATGAAAACCGGTCTTCCGGTGAATGTGGATGATCTGGTAAAATTCTGAAAAACCATTCCGGGGGAGCAAACAACTCCCCCCGGAAGATTCAGGAGAGAAATATGAAAAAATGGTATTTACTGGCGGCGGTTGCCGGGATGTGTTTCACCCTTTCCGCCTCGGACAACCGCTACTTTCTCAACAGCCTCGGTCAGGCGGCAGGGTCCAAGTCTGTAAGCAACGGCGTGGTGACTTACCGCAATAAAGACGGGCAGATCACTGCCACGGCGCACCGGAAGGGACTTGTCACCACTTACCGTGATGCGGGGGGCAAAGTCCTCGGCACCGTTACGGAAAGCGGCCGTACCCGCACCTGCCGGAATGCCGCCGGGGAAACAGTGCTGACCGCCGTTCAAAAAGGATTGGTCATCACCTTTACCAATGCCAAAGGTGAAATCGTCGGCACCGGCACCATCCAGCCGGATAAAACCGTTGTTTACCGGGATGCCGCAGGGAAAATCACCGGAAGCAAAAAGTAAAAAAATGACCCTTGCCCGACTCCGTTTTGTACTGCCGGAAACACCGGCTGGAGATGCTGTCCGCAGGATATCGGAATTGATCCGGTCCTGCGGCGGACGGGCATTGCTTGCGGGGGGCGGCGTCCGGGATCTGCTTTCCGGACGGGAACTGAACGATTTTGATCTGGAAGTTTACGCTCTGGATGCGGAAACACTGCAGAAAACTGTTTCAGCAGAATTTCCGCTGGATACCGTGGGGATGAGTTTCGGGGTCATGAAGATCCGCCACCTTCCCATTGATATTGCCCTGCCCCGCAGAGAAAATAAAACCGGTCAGGGACACCGGGGATTCATGGTAACAACGGTTCCGGATCTTTCCTTCTTTGAAGCCTCGGCACGGCGGGATTTTACCGTCAACGCCATGATGTGCGACCCGCTTACAGGAGAAATCATCGATCCTCACGGCGGTCAGGCTGATTTGCAGAAAAAGATTTTGCGCCATGTAAGTTCCCACTTTTCCGAAGACCCTCTGCGTGTTCTGCGGGGGATGCAGTTTATTGCCCGGTTCGGATTTACGCCCGCCCCGGAAACAGTGCAGCTCTGCAGGGAATTGAGCCAGACGGAACTGGCGGCAGAACGCATCGGCGATGAATGGGATAAGTTCCTCCTGAAAGGGACACATCAAACAGCGGCAATAGCGTTTTTGCGGGACAGCGGCTGGCTCCGTTTTTATCCGGAACTGGCCGCGCTGCCGGATTATTTTCTGGATGCAGTGGCGGATGCGCTGGAATATGCGGCCTCCCGCCGGACCGGCAATGAGGCAGATGACCGCTGCATTGCCGCCGCCATCCTCTGCCGGTATCTGACAAAGGAAGAAGCAGAATCTCTCCTTGCCCGGATCTGGCGGCGGAACGATTTGCAGAAACAGGCTGCGGACCTTGCCCGTCATGCGGAGATCCCCGCCGGACCGTTACCGGCAGATCCGTCCCTGCGCCGACTGGCATTGACCGTGGGCAGAATGGATCTGCTCACCCGGATCGCCGCAAGTTTTTTCCCGGCAAAAGAGGAAGAATGGGAGCGATTCCAAGCCCGTTGTCAGGCATTGGATATATGGCAGACACCGCCTGTTCCCATCCTTCAGGGGCGGCACCTGATTTCCCGTGGCATCCCGCCGGGGAAAGTCATGGGAGAAATTTTGCGGAAATGTTTTGAAGCCCAGCTGGACGGCAAGTTTACCGATGAAAAACAGGCTCTGCAATTTCTGGAAAGCGTGAAACCTCCGGCAGCAGATTGAAAAATCCCGTTCCAATGCTATATTTCCTTCTGAAAACAGAGGATCACCAAAAGCATGGAAGACTGGATCGAGATCAACCGGGATGAGCGGCATATCAAAAAAGAGCGTGCCAAAGCCCGTGAACTGCGTAAAACCCCGTATTATCAGGCTCTTTTCCGGGCAGGACTCTGCCATTACTGCGGCAAAAAATTTCCGGAGGAAGAGTTGACACTGGATCACATCGTCCCCGTGGCACGGGGCGGCAAAAGTACCCGGGGCAACCTCGTTGTCTGCTGCCGCGCCTGCAATCAGGCAAAAAAATATTTGACCCCGGCTGAAATGCTCCTGCGGAAACTGGAGGCGGAAAACAATGCTGACATACCTGAAAATTGACAGTCTGGCATTGATCCGGCATTGCGAGATCGAGTTTTCCCCCGGCTTTAATGTGATCACCGGCGAAACCGGGGCGGGGAAATCCGTTCTCTTAAGTGCTGTTTCCCTCCTTCTGGGCGGCAGGGGCGACAAAAATGTGATCCGTACCGGGGAATCCCGCTGTGATATTTGCGGCATTTTCCAGCTGCCGGTCGAGGTGCAGCAGGAACTTGCACCGCTTCTGGAAGAAGCCGGGGTCCCCCCCTGTGAAAACGGGGAACTGCAGCTGCGCCGGGTCATTACAGGATCTTCCGGCAGATGTCATATCAACGATGCGCCTGTTACGGTCCACTTTCTGCGGCAGGTGGGGTCTTTGCTGATCGATGTCCATACTGCCAATGAGCATCAGACACTGGTATCGGCCCAAGTCCAGCTGGATCAGCTGGACCGTTTTGCAGGAGCCGCCCCCCTCCGGGAAAAATGCAGGGAACTTTGCAGAGAAAAAAAAGAGCTGCTTCAAGAGGCGGCAGAGTTTGAAAAAACCATGCCATCTGCCGCAGAAGCCGCCAATTTCCAAATCATTCTGGAAGATATCCGGAAAGTCGCTCCGGAAGCCGGAGAGGATGAAATGCTCTCTGCCAAGCATGAGCTTGCCTCTCACGCCCGGCAGATCCGGGAAACGGCAGATGCCCTGAATCAACTTCTGGCGGACGGGGAAAATTCTGTGGCGGACCAGCTTTCTTGCGCCTACCGTCTTTTGCAGGATCTTGCCAAACTTGCCCCGGAAGCAGGCGAGCGTTTTCTGGAACAGTGCGGTTTTTTGAGCGAATCCGCCCGGGAACTGGCGGCGGCGGCGGCAGATTTCAGCGGCACGGTGGAACTGGATGAAGAAGCCTATGCCGCACTGGAAACCCGGCTCGGCGATCTTTTTACCCTGAAACGGCGGTACGGCCCCACGCTGGAACATGTTTTGCAAACCCTTGCCGAAGCGGAAAAGAAGCTGGATGATTACCGCCGGGGCGACGAAAAACGGGCGGCGTTCCGGAAAGCGGAAATGGAACTGGAAAAGAAATTGCAGGATGCGGCGGCGGAATTGAGCAGACTCCGCAGGAAAGAGGCGGGGCGTTTTGCCGATGCCGTAGGGGAAAAACTTGCCGGTCTGGGCTTTGCCTCCGGGAAACTCCTGCCGGAATGGAAAGATGTCGCACCCGGCCCCAACGGTGCCGATGAATTCCAATGGCTCTTTGCCCCGAATCCCGGAGAGGATCCCAAACCCTTGCGGAAAATCGCCAGCAGCGGGGAACTCTCCCGGGTGATGCTGGCTCTGAAAACCGTGCTGACGGATGCCGATCAGGTCCCGGTTTCCATTTTTGATGAGATCGACGTCAATATCGGCGGGGAAACCGCAGTCCGGGTGGGGGAAGAGTTGTGCCGTCTGGGGAAGAGCCGTCAACTGCTTTGCATTTCCCATCTGGCGCAGGTGGCGGTTCAGGCAGACCGGCACTTTGCAGTGGCAAAATCTGTGGAAAACAACCGGGCATCCACCCATGTCGTTCCTTTGGAGGGCGATGACCGGATGCAGGAGATCGCCCGGATGCTTGGCGGCGGGGAGGCGGCTGGGGAACACGCCCGGAAATTGCTGGGATCCGTCAGAAAATGAGCGAACAACTCCAATATTATCTGCGCAGTCTGGAACTGGAACGCAATGCAAGTGCCCACACCATCGCGGCTTACAGCCGGGACATCATGCAGTTTGCGGAACTTGTCTGCGGGGATCCGGAATTCGATCAGTGGGAAACGGTGGAAGTAGATCAGGCTCGCACTTTTGTTTTTGAGCTGTTCAACCGGGAAGAATCAAAAAGTTCCATACAGCGGAAACTTTCTGCGCTGCGCAGTTTCTTTAAATTTCTCGTGCGCCAGCAGGTCGTAAAAACCAATCCATTTACCCAGATCACGCCCCCCAAACAGGAGCGGCCGCTCCCGCTGGTCATGTCCGTGGAAACGGTGGATAATCTGGTGGATGCTGTGCGCTCTTACTGGCAGACTGCCGAAGCCAACGGTGTCGCCGCCAGCGTGGAAGCAGCAGAATTCGCCTCCGCCCGTGACCGTGCCATGATCGAGGTCATTTACAGTGCAGGGATGCGTATCAGCGAAGCGGTGGGGCTGAATTACGGTGATGTGGACCTGAATGAGGGCATCGCCCGTTTGCGGGGGAAAGGCAAAAAGGAACGGCTGGGGATCCTGGGCGGCTCTGCCGTCACTGCTGTCCGTGCCTATTTTCCGTTCCGCCGTGCCATGGGGGCAGACCGGGAACCGGGAAGTCCCCTCTTTGTCAACCGCTTTGGCGAACGGCTGACGGCACGGTCATTTCAGCGGAATTTGAAACACTATCTGGCAGAAGCCGGTCTGCCGCCGGACTTCTCTCCCCACAAACTGCGTCACTCGTTTGCCACCCACATGCTGGATGCCGGAGCGGATCTGCGGAGCATTCAGGAAATGCTGGGACACGCCAATTTGAGTACCACGCAGATTTATACCCATGTCAGTTCCGCCCGGATGAAACAGGTTTATCAGGATGCCCATCCCCGTTCCGGAAAATCCGGCAAAAGGGGTTGAGCGCCCGGCCAATACGCTTGTAAATAGAAAAATATATGCTACTCTTATAAGTATAGTGCAGTCTGATCATTCAATCTGTAAAACAAACAGAACAGGGGTATATATGAAAATCCGTTCACTCTGGCTTCTGGCGGTGCTCTGCCTGCCGGTACTTCACGCAGAAAACCTGATTCCCAACGGTGATATGAAGCAAAATTCCGGCTGGAAAATCTGGGGTTCTGCGCCGCCGCAAAAGGAGATCCGGGCAAAAATTTTGAGTTACCCCAATGCGGGCGCAAACGGGGAACGGGGTCTCCAAATCCATGACATCTGCAATGATCACAATCCGTATCTCATCAACTTTGTCCGGATGGCTCCCGTGCAGAAGGGGCAGAAATATATCCTGAAATTTCAGGCTCTTGCCGATGCAGGGCAGGTCTTTCAGGTCGTCCTTCAGGGAGAAATCGCCAAAACCGCCGACCGCCCCGGGAAATACCTCGGCGGCCCCGCCAAAACATTCACCGGCAGCGGAAAATGGCAGGAATATTCCGCAGTGTTCAACAACATTCCGGCAAAAGTGGACAAGCTGGGCGTTTGCTTCTCCCCCTTTGTTATGACATCGGACACCACCCGTACCGGGAAACTCCTTCTAGCTGATGTTTCTCTGGAACTGGACACGACCCCGCCACCGGTGGATCCCCGTACCCTTTTCGGCAAACTGCAAATCACCCCCCGGGATCTTTATATTGATACCGACCTTGTCAAAAACGGGACCGCCGCCGTCACCATTGTCGGCAATAAAAACCTTGCCAGAATCCTCGTCAATGCCATCAAGACAAAAACCGGCGTAACGATCCCGGTGGCAGACAAAGATCCCGGGAAAGGCCATGTCATCACCATCGGCAACCGGGACCGCAACGATTTTGTCTGTTCTCTTTACAACTGGCACTACACTCTGCTGGATGCCAAATATCCCGGAAAGGGCGGCTATGAAGTCCGTTCTCTCCACAACCCCTTCGGCAACAAACGGAATTTCATCCTCTGCGGCGGCAGTGATGCGGCCGGGGATAAAATGGCGGTGGAGCGTCTGGCGGCAAAAATCAAAGCTCTCCCCAACGGCAAAAGCCTCACACTGGGTTATATTGCCGATGTGAAACTGGATCCGGCGTATGTCGTCCCGGAAGATGCCAAAGATGTCAAACTCTGGGAACAATCCATCGGCTACGGCAACAAGGGATATTTCGGCTGGAACAGTCTTTCCAAAAATCTGGCACTTTTCTATGTCACCGGAAAAAAACATTATGCAGATGAGTTTCTCCGTCTGGCCTTCCCCAAAGACAAAGCCACGGAACAGGAACTTTTCAAGCGTGACGGCGAAGCCTACAAAGATGACTTCTCTGATCCCATCAAAAGTGTGTATCACTACTGCGGGATCATGATGATCCTTTACTGGGATCTGGTGGAGGAAAGCCCCGTCTGGACCGAAGCTGACCGGAAAAAGGTCAATGAAGCCTTTTATCGTCAGCTCCATTATACCCTGACCAAAAAAGACTACACCAACCCCTACCGCTTTGCCGATACCAAGGTCAAGCTTGGTATTGACCGGCATCTGGACTGGGAAGGCGTCGGCCTGTACGCAGTAGCCCGGTATTTCGACAATCATTTCCCCTGCCCGGAAGCCAAAGAAGCATTCCGGCTGGTGCGCAACTTTATGGACCCGCGTTTTGAAGACCTCTGCTACGGTACTACCAGCCGTTTCTGGGCGCACAGCAATATGGAACCGGATTTCTTCTATGCCGTTTTGGCCGGAGACCGGAAATACATCAACAATTTTGCCGTCAAAGAATACGCCCGGAACCTTCTCATTACCACCAACTGGGAAAACCGCCCGGACAAGAGTTCCAGAGACGGCAACTGGAGTTCCTCGCCTTTGTGCGGCATTATGCAGCTGGCGTACCTTACACAGGATGATGCTTTTGTAAAAATCATGGAAAATCTGCCGCTGGATAAAAACTGCTTCCGGCTTGGTCAGAGCTTCTACCCTGCCAAACCTTACGGCAGAAACTCGGCAGACGAAGCCAACGGCCGCTGGGAAGCATACCTGGGAGCCCCGTGGAAACTCACCCCGGCCCCCACATTCCCGGTGGAATATGCCAAAAATGTGATGAGTTACCATGATACCACCGATGACACCGGGGACTTCTGGTTTTATGACACAAGTTACGCACTGGGCCTCCGGGAAATCGCAAGAACGCTGGCGATCTACCGCCTCCGTATTGACGGCATTCCGGTGCTGAACGGCCACGGCAACACCATGCGGCTTTATGCCGACGGTACCAGTGTGGCACCCCAGCCCTATTACGCCAAGATCCTGAATTACGGCGTTTCCGGGCCCTTCGTCTATGCCGAAGCCCTCGTCCCCAAGTGCGATGACTTTGACTGGAAACGCACCGCCATCCTCCGCAAACGGCAGTACATGATCCTTATTGACGAGCTGACACCGCTCCGTGACCTGAAGACCGGGGAATTTTACAACGATTTCATCCGGCCCTTCGGACAGGGACACTTCTGGAAGGCTCTGCCGGCAACCAATGAGCATCAGCTTTCCCTTTCCCATGACGGCAGAAGCCGGAAGTACATCTTCTCCACGACTGCGGAGACCAGACAAATCACGGAGCCGCTCCCCTGGACGACCTCTCCCATGACCCTCCGGATGTGCGGACACAAAGCCGACTGGCCCAAAGGCCAAACCATGAAATTTGTGACCATCATCCGTCCCGGGGATGCGCTTGCAGTTCCCTCCACGGCACAGGAAGGCGACACGGCGGCTCTGGCACTTCCGGAACCGGCGATTTTCCGCTGGACCGCTGACGGCATGGAACTTGTGACCCAAGACGGGAAACTGGTTTCCGCCCCCGGGAACTGGATCTATTCAGCCGGGGCCCAAGTCCCGGTGGAAACCATTCAGAACATGCTGAAAAACCGCAATGTCACAGTCCCGGCAAAGGAAGCAGTTACAGCTCCTGCACCGGCCAAAATGGTAAACGCCGCTCAAACCATCTGGCGCAGCAAAGCCATCACCGTCAACGGCAAGCCCTGGACCATTCTTTCCGGGAAAAATCAGCTGACCGTACTGGATGAAAATCTGCGGACCGTTCTGCAGAAAAAACTGGCAGCCGATATTGGTGATACCGCTTATCAGGCATCCAAAAACCGGATCATCGTGGGCTGCAAAGATGAAAAGGTCATTGCGTTGGACATGACAGGGAAAGTTCTGTGGAATTTCACCTCCGAAATGCACCCGCAGCTCCTGAAATTCGGCCCCTACTGGCACAAGAGCGCCATTCCGGGGATCCGTTCCCTTCTGGTGGCAAGCTGGCCGGACGGCAGGGAGGAAATCTTTATCGGCAGCGAAGGCACCTTGGAAATTCTGGATGCTGACGGCAAATTCCTGGACCGGAAATATTTGCAGTACGGCCCGGTGTCCAGCTTGATCATGCAGAAATCTCCGGCACGGCTGTGGTGTCTGCGCCGCACCGGCGGCGGTCCGGCTGGCTTCATCCTTACGCCGGATAAAACGATCAAAAATGTGCAGATGACCCAGGATGCCCAGAAAATTTATATGGGCAGTTTCGGGTTCAGCGGCGTGGGCAAGCGTTATCTGATCCCGGTGGGGGACAAGTTGTACGGCGATTTCTCCGGCACCCAAAACCGTGTTATGCTGTGGGATAACAGCGGCAAAGTCCTTGCCCATGTCAATCTTGGCACAGACTCCGGAGCCAACAGTGAACCTTTTGGCAAGGATTTGAAGAGTGCGGATCATATCCGGCTTCTGGCGGTGCTGGATGACGGAACAGTGACCGCCCTCACCCGCCGGGAAAGGGCGTATTTCTGGACGCCGGATCTGAAGCTGAAAAATATGGTGATCCTGCCGGGGATACCTGAATGCGGCGCAACGGACGGTAAAAATGTATTTGCCGGGTTTGCGGATGGCGTGATCCTGAAAATCGAAGAAAACGGCACGATCTCCACGGTCGGCAAACTCCCGGGAGCCATCCGGATCCTCCACTGGCGCAACGGCAGGATCCTTGCCGGAGATGCGGCCGGAAACGTGGCAATCTGGTAAAATACCGTTTTTCTCAAGGCTCCTTCCTGTTGGAGGAGTCTTTTTTTTTGCACAAAATATGCATATCGGAATAAAAATCTCTTGACAAAAGAGGACTTTGGAAGTCTATTTTCTACGGAGAAAAACCATGAAATATTTTGACGACCTGACCATTGTCCTTGCCGGAGGGCTGGAACAAAATCAATACAGCATGAACACCCATCCCACCTATTGCGGGATACAGTTTGTCCTGTCCGGTAAAGTCCGTCTGCAAATTGATCACGGCAAAGTATATCACCTGACCGGTCCTGTGGCGTTTCTGACTCATCCGGACCATTTTTATTACTATACCAATGAACAGGGAAGCCCGCCGCGGCATCACCTGTGGTGCTGTTTTTACGGGGAGAGAGTCCGGAGATTTACCGAAGGCGGCCTTTTCCCCGTCCATGAACTTCCCCGCATCACCGTTCCTGCGGATGCGGAAGCTTTTGAGTTCAAATTCCGGAAATTGATCCATTTGGCAAACACGCCTTACGCACACGATTACGCCGTTCTTCTTTTGGAAAACATCCTTCTGGAAATGTCCAACCCACGGCCCCGGCCGCACGAAGATGTGCCGTTCCGGGAATATTTCCGCAATCTTTACAGCAATATCACCAATACCCCCTGCAAAGAATGGGACTTTCAGGCGGAAGCAGCTGATCTCTGTATCAGTTTAAACTATTTCAACCGGCTTTTCCGGCAGTTCTGCCATACCAGTCCCCGTAAAGCCGTTCTGGATGCCCGGCTGCATGATGCGGCGGAACTCCTTTTGAACACCCATTGCACCATTGCCGAAACTGCCCGTCATGCCGGATTCAACAATGCCTTTTATTTTTCACGGCTTTTCAAAACCCGCTACCACATGTCCCCGGAACATTACCGGAAAGAGTTTGCGGGGGAGGAACATCCTGCACCAAATGTGCATGATTTTGCATAAAAAAGCTATGGCATTCTGCCGGATATCTTGTATAGTACCGGAAGAAAATCATTGAACAGGAGGAAAAAATGATCCGTTACGGTATTATCGGCACCGGCCGCATGGGAAAAAATCACGCAGGAGTGATTGCAGAGATCCCGGAAGCTCAAGTTACTGCTGCTTATGACATCGATCCGGCGGCACTGGACATGTTCTGCAGTGAATATCAGGCGACCAAGTGCAGTTCTGCCCGGGAACTCGCCGCCCACCCGGAAGTGGATTGCGTGATCATCACCAGTCCCACCTATTGTCATCAGGAAGGGTTGGAGGCGGCAGTGGCGGCAAACAAGCCCATTTTCTGCGAAAAAGCCTTATGCCGGACCGCAGAAGCGGCAAAGGAGATCACAGGACTGCGGAAGAATTATCCCAAACTTTTTACAGTGGGTTTTGTCCGCCGCCATATGCCCAAATCGGTTCTGGTGAAAAAACTTCTTGCCGAGGGATTGATCGGACAAGTCCGCTTCTGCAATGTGGAACTCCCTCTGGGGCTTTTCCGCAGGATGCCCGGCGACTGGTTTGCAGATTTTCAACTTTCCGGCGGCGTTATGGTAGATATGCTGGCACATCATGTGGACCTTGCCAACTGGTTTTTCGGGGATGCCAAAACCGTTTACGCCCAGGGGGTGATGCTGGATCCGGCACAGCCCAGACCCGCAGACTACACTTCCGCTATCATGACCTACGAAAACAATGTGATTTGCAATATGACCTGTACCTGGGCAAGATCCGGCCGCACCGGGGAATTGATGGAGATCTACGGCGATAAGGGCTATCTTGCCATCACCGGCGAAGATCAGGTAACTTATTGCCCGCTGGAAGGCGAATCCGTCAAACTGGATCCGGAAACGGAACTCGGCAAAAAAAATGCGGCAGTAGAAAAAGATTTGAACGAAGTCAATTTCGGCAACAGTTTCCAGCTGGAATTCCAGCATCTGACCGATGCGCTGAACGGGAAGGATGCCGCACTTCCCTCACTGCAGGATGCCCTGAACAGTTTGAAAATCAGCCTTGCCATGATCGACTCTGCAAAGACCGGCAAGGTCATCACGCTCTGACAGAAAAAACAACGGCTCCTTCAGCGGCACCTGCTCTCCCGGCAGAGTGCCGCTGTTTTTTTGCAGCCCTTTTCCCTTGACAAAAAAATCTTCCGGTGCTACATTCCCGGCATGTATTTTTTGCAATATTTCCAATACCCTGAACAAGAAAGGCCCATGACATGAAAAAACTGCTTACCCTTTTGCTTTTGGCGGCAACCTTCCTGCTTTCTGCCGCTCCGCAGAAACTCAAACAATTCCGGCTGCAGCTGGATCCCAAACAGGATACATACATTATTACCCCCAAACAATCCGGGGTTTTCTGGATCGTTTCCAGTACAAAAGCAAAAATCCCGGTGGGGATACAGCACTTTGCTACCATGAAATGGGATGGACAGCTGCCCATGTACCGCCGCCTGCTGCAATCCAATCAGGTGCAGAAAGATATGCCCCTGGACCGGATCATTTTTCAAGCGGGGAAAAAGCGCACCCTTAAAATCACTTACGATCAAAGCATCTCCGAAATCTCCCGGCTGACCTTTACGCCGGATGTTCCCGTAAAAGTTCCTGCGGATGCACAAAACTATGTCCCTCCCATCAAGCCCCCTGCCCGTCACCCCAGAGTGCTGGTCAATCCGGCAGTTCTTGCCCAAATCAAAAAAAACCTCACCAAAGAAGAAAATCTTCCCGCATGGAAACTGGTGCAGAAAACAGCCTTGCAGCCTTTTAAACTCAAGATCCACCCTGAAAAAGAACTGCAGTTCAACGGAAGAGTCGTCCAGGCAACGACTCAAAAAGCGTTTTATTATCTTATGACCGGCGATGCCGGAATCGGCAGGGAAGCCATTGACCTGATCTGCAAATATATGCAGAATGTGGCTTTCGGCAACGGTCAGGATATTTGCCGCAAAGTGGGGGAAAGCATCTACGCCGCCGCTCTTGTGTATGACTGGTGCTATCCCCTGCTTTCCCGCAAGGAAAAAGATCTGCTCCGGGAACGGATGCTCTATTTTGCCGCAGAAATGGAAACCGGCTGGCCCGCTTTCCGCCAGTCCGCCGCCAGCGGTCATGGCAACGAAGCACAAATCTGCCGGGATCAGCTCGCTATGGCGATCGCCATTTATGATGAAGATAAAGTGCCCTATCAGTATATCAGTTACCAGATGTTTGAAAATCTGAAAGACATCAAAACCTTCCTCTATCAGAGCGGCCGTCACGATCAGGGGACCGGCTACGGCGTTTACCGTTCCAACTGGGACTTTTTTGCCACGCTCCAGCACAAACGCACCTTCGGCTATGACCTGCTTCCCCAAGAGATCAACAACAGTCCTTATTACTGGTACTATCAGCGGCTGCCGGACGGCAGATTCATGGTGGAAGGGGATGCCAACTGGGCATGGGCTCCCGATTATGCAGCAATCTCCAACCAGCTTCTGCATTCAGCCGTTGCGCTGTATCGGGATCCGGAATTGAAGATGGAACTCAAGCGCAGCGGCTGGAATTATTATAAATCTGATCCGGTCTTTTTCCTGCTGACCAATGATCCAGACTTGAAAGCGGTGGATCGCCGGAACGACATGCCGCTTGCCAAACATTACCGTTCCCCCCTGCCGGGGCTTTCGGTGCGTACCGGGTGGAACTTTACGCCGGTAGCAGATGATGCGGTGATCACCATGAACGGTGTGGAATATCACTTCCGCAACCATCAGCATCTGGATCTGGGCGCATTCCAAATCTATTACCGGGGCAATCTGGTTTCCGATCTGGGGCAGTACCGGATCTACGGCGTTCCCTACGACTACAATCTGGCAAAATCCTCTGCCTTGCACTCCCTGATGCGGTTCCACGATCCGGATCAGAAAAAGTGGTCCCAGAACGGCAAAATCACCGTCAATTCCGGCGGTCAGGATGTCCAAGGCTGGGGCGTGCCCAACAACTTCAAACAGTTAAAGGCCAAAGAAGCCATCTGGAAAATCGGCGAAACGCCCCGCTCCGGCTCCGGCCCGGATGCGGCAAGACCGGTCTATTCCTTTATGGAAAGCGACCTCTCCAAACTTTACAGCGGCAGGGTCAAAAATTACACCCGCACCTTCGTTTTTCTGAATCAGGGAAACAACAACCGTCCGGGAACATTGCTTATCCTTGACCGTTTTGAAACAGCCAAGCCCTCTGTAAAACCCATTTTCCAGCTGACCACCATCCCCAAACCGGAATGGCAGAACGGCACCCTCACCGTCCGCACCAACCAATACGGAAAACTGGGGCAGCTCACGCTGAATCCCCTTGTCCCCGCCCGTGTGGAGGCAAAGATCCTGACGGAAAAAGCGGCGCATACCTTTGACAATGTTTACATCCCCGCCCGCAATCCCCACCGGCCGGAAGCCAAAGGTTCCCGCACAGAATTGACGGGATCAGGCAATGTTTATTTGAATGCCATCCAGCTGCATGACGGCAATCTTGCCGCTCTTCCGGTCAGCGTTGCCGAAAAGGGAGGCCGTTACACGGTGGATTTGAATATGGCCGCAGAAAAAGATGCCGTCTGCGGCGGCTATCTGGTCAATCTTGGCAATACAAACATTCTTACGGACAAAGCGTTTACGCTTACCGTCCCCCGGAACAATATGCGGGTACTGCTTCTTCAGCTTGCCCCCGGCATGTGGACGGTATCCGGCAAGGGCAGTATGGAAGTCAAAAAGGATCAGGGAAGCCTCTTTGCAGTGCTGAACAAGGGAACTTACAAAATTTCTCCAGGCAAATCCGGTAAATCGCTGAAGGTCCCGGCGATCAAAGCCGTGCCAACGGCACCTTCCACGCCCAATCAACTCTGGATCGACGGAAAACTGGTTCCCGGAGTCACCACCACGCTTTTTAATAAACAGCTGATGATCCCTATGGCGGCACTCGTCAAACCCACAGGCGACAAACTTACCATCAAAAACAATGTGTTCACAGCCGTGCTGAAAAAGGGAGCAAACACCATTGAATGCAATGGTTTGCAGCTTCCGCTCCCCCGGAAACTGGACAATGATTTTTCCGTTCCTGTCACCGTTGCCGCCGCGTTGCTCTCCTGCAGAGTGGAAGCGGAAGATCTGACGACCGGGCTTGCCATGCTTTCCCGGGAAAAGGACAGTGCGCCCGGCATCCTGCTGGTGACTGCCACGGAAAAAGTGGGGGATCTGCGGGCAATGCTTACCAAACGCCAGGCCCAGTGGATCGCCCATGGGCGGAATACCAAAGCGGAGATTTTCTTTGCTGCCCCCCGGCAGCTTTCCGGCATGGTCTTTACCTGGCCCCACGGGGCGCGGCGCAGAGCCTTCTGGCGGGTGGATCTTTCCAGCGACGGCAAGACATTCGAAACGGTGTTTGACGGTGAATCGGAAGCCCGCCAGTTGGAATCCACCATCCGCTTCAAGCCCCGGAAAGTGAGGGTCATCAAGTTATATCTGAAAGGCAACAGCGAAAACACCTGGAACACCCTTGGCATGATCGACTTCCTCCAGTGAATGGTACAGAATGCAAAGGCCCGGAAAGTTTTGAAAAAGTTGGAGGAAACTCAAAATGAGCAATGACCAGGACTTTTTAACATCTCCCAATGGCGATGTTAAAACTTTGCTGACTTTCCGTAAAGCGCAGATTATTTATGATTTGACGTTTCATTTTGCACATACTTTCTTGAATAGAGGTGATCGCACGATCGACCAGATGATCCAAGCTGCCCGCAGCGGCAAACAGAATATTGCCGAAGGCAGTGCCGCCGGAGCGACCTCAATGGAAACTGCAATAAAATTGACCAATGTTGCCAAAGCAAGTTTTCTGGAACTGCTTTTAGATTACGAAGATTTTCTGCGGGTCCGCAACTTCCGGCAATGGGAAAAAGATTCAGCGGAGGTCGCTTTTCTGCGAAAAAAATCGGTTGATAACTCGGTGCCTGATCAATGGTTCGTGGAGTTGGGAAAAAGCCGTCCTGCTGAAACTGTTGCCAATATGGTTATATGTTTTCTGCATCAGGAAGATTATTTATTGCAAGCTCAATTGAATGCTCTTGAGAAAAAATTTCTTGCTCTGGGCGGTTTCAAGGAACAAATGTTTTCGGCAAGGTTGAAAGAACGGAACAAAAACAACTGAGAAGACTGAGAAGACTAAGAAGACTGTAAATCAGTATTCATAGTATTCCCAGTATTCATAGTCGGAATAGAGGTGAAATGAAAAGTATATTAAAATTGTTTTTGTGCTTTTTTTGCTCACGGGAATTTATTTAATGATTCAGCGGCAAAGGTGGCAAGGTATCGTTGTTGCATTATTCAGCTTGATCGCATGGATTCAGCCTGGCTTCTTTTTCGTATGTCAGCAGTGAGGAAACTTTATGATGGATACGCAGAAAAAATATAAATTGGCATTGAGGATCTCTGGCTTACTGCCTTTGTTCCTTTTGTATTTTGCACTGGCAATTTCAGACAGTTCACATTTTTGCGGTAATTTGATCGGAGCAATTGCTTACATTGCGATAATTCTTTTTGCCATAATTTTTTCTTTTTACCGGATAAAAGTCAATAAAGTAAAAGTATGGCGGGGAGTGCTTGAAGCGATTCTGATAATCCCGTTGTACTTGTTGCTTGTGTTGCTTTCATTGCTGTTTTTTGTGATATTATTCTGGACGTTTGGTTTTTGCTGGTTATAAGGGACACAATAAAAAAATGAAACATCTGTTTTTCGTTCTATTTTTGTTTTTGGGGATGTGCAAACTCTTTGCTGCAGAGTTTGATCCATCGGCTTGTCCGGATTTGACGGCAAAGATATTTCAGGTCAATAAAGATTGGGCTGTCTTTTATGTTTCCGCAGATAGTTACAGCCACAGCGGAATGGGATTTCAATATTCCGCATTGCAATATCAGTTTTTCAAAAATAAGTATTACACGGTACTGCATTACGAAGATCAAGCGGAATCCTTTGAACTCCTGCTCTACGGAAATGGCTCCCATCACGATCTGGCAGAAAAAGCTAAACAACTCTATGAAGAAATTGAATTGTTTAACTCATGAAACCAACAGACTTATACGGACGGCAACGGACAATTACGGACTTCCATTTTTGTCCGTAAAAGTCTGTGAAAGTCCGTTCACATCCGTATAATCGTGTCCCGTCTGATCCTTATCCCTGCTGGGCCTGCTGGGCGGCGGCAGCGGCGGTTTCGGCCGCGGATGTCCCCAGTAAGGCTTCCCACTTTTCCCGGGCAGCACTGTCCCCGATGGCAGCCACCGTGTCCCCCGCCTCCAAACGGAAATCCGCTTGCAGATTGCTGATAAAATTGCCATCCCGCAGGACACCGACTACCGACATACCCGTTTCCCGCCGCAAATGGGATTCCGCCAGCGTTTTCCCCGCGGCCGGGCAATAATCCGGGATCACCGCCCAATACAGTTCCACCAGCCCGATATAGGCACGCAAAGAATCCGCCAGCGTCCCCGGCGTGATCTCGCCGCCGCTCTGCCGGTAATGGGCAAAACGGATCTCGTCCAGAGAATTCTGCACCGATACCGCCGGGGTTTTCATGCTCAACAATGCCTGACGGGACATTTCCAGCGCCGCTTCAAATTTGGGCTGGACGATTTCGTACGGACGGAAGGGGCGCAATTTATTCACATCACTCTGCGTATCGGCACGGGTCACGATCGCCAGATCGTCCCGGAGAGAACGCACCGCTTTGATCACTGCCAGATTTTCCTCCAGTTTGGAAGAGACCGCCAGCAGAATCTGCGCCCGGGCAATGCCTGCGGCCTCCATGACCACCTCCTGCTGAAGATCGCCGTAAACCACCTGCAAGCCCTCCTGCCGGGCCTTTTGAAACTCCCTGTATTCCGGCTCCACCAGTACATAAGGCCGTTCCCACTGCTTCATCAGCCGTGCAATGGAGCGGCCGATAAATTCCCCGCCGGCAATCACCACATGCCCGGAAAGATCCGGGAGCGGCAGAGCAATGTCCTGCATTTTACTGTTCTTCCAGATCGTCCGCTGCAAAAGAGCGTACACCGGGGACGTCAGGCTGTCCGCCGCCGGACCCAAAATCATGGAACACACCGTGATACACAAAATAAGAGAATACGCCTGATGTCCGATCAATCCGCCATCCAGCGCAGTCCGGCAGACAATAAATGCCATTTCAGATGTTGGCACCATGCCGAAGAGCATCGCCACCGGGATCACATTCCGGTATCCGGCACACCAGGTGATCCCGGAAAGAAACACCGTCCGGGACAAACAGGTTGCCGCCACCAGGCCGCCTACCAGCAAAAGATTTTCTGCAAGATATGTTACATCCAGCATCATCCCGATGGAAACAAAGAACAACATGGCAAACAGATCCCGCACCGGGATCAATTCGTACAACGCCCGTTTCCCGTACACCGATTCACTCAAAGCGATCCCGGCAAGAAATGCCCCGAAAGAGAAGGACAACTGCGTCCATTCCGCAAAATAACCGAGTCCCAATGCAATCGTCAATACTGCCAGCAGATACAGTTCCCGGACCCCCTGCCGTGCGGCGGTTTTCAGGAGTTTGGGCATCAGATATTTCCCGACCAGCAAAATCACCGCCATGCCGATCCCGCCGATCCCGAGTTGGGCAACCGCATCCCATGCGCCGTCGGAAAGATTCCCGAGGCGGGTCGCCAGAAGCATCAGCGGGACCACTGTCAGATCCTGCACGATGGACATGCCGATCATGACCCGGGCAGATAATGTGGAAGCCATCCCTTTGCCGCCCAGCGTTTTCAAAATCACCGCCGTACTGGTGGAAACAAAGGCGGAACCGAAAAGCAGCCGGGCACTCCAGCCGGGGAACCAGCCCGTAAAACGATCCACCTGCCAGGCGATCAATGTTGCCGTGACAAGCGTAAAAACCACCTGTGCCAGCGTCCCCCATACGGCGATCCCCTGAATGGGTTTCAAATCTTTACGGGAAAATTCCAGCCCCATGGCAAAAAGAAGCAGTGCCACACCGATATTCGCCAGCGATTCCAATGCCGCATTGGCAGCGGCTCCCAGCCCGGCTTTGAAGAAAATACCGACGATCACCCCGGCAAGGATGTACCCCAAAATCAGGGGTTGCTGCAGTTTCCGGACGATCATTCCCCCGATCAGCCCCGTCAGCACAATGACCAGCACCGCCGTTACAAGCATCTGATCCGAATTACCGATGATCGCGTCGGCAAGCCGGTACAGAACACTCATGCCCGCCTGCCACGCAGTCTGAAAAAATTGCATTTCCATCCACCCTCCGGATCATCACGTCATACCCGGGCTGTTCCATCAGGAGAAAACAGCAGGCCGGATATAAACAAGTTTGTCAAGATCGCCGTCAAAAGGCATTGCCGCCCGCAAAAGCGGCACGGCTGAACAGGTTTGAGAAATCTGCAGAACAACTGCCGAATCCTCCGGCAAAAGCCGCTCAACAGCCATTTTATCAGCGGCAAAAACCGCCCACTGGCTGTAATGCTGCCGGGGCATTTCCTCTGCCGCCTGCTCTTTGTTCCACACTGCTGTAAAACCATCCGGCACATAAGTACCGTTCTGCTTTTTCAGCCCGAAAACCAGCATTTCCTGATTGCGCCCGTCCTGCAGAACGGCAACCGCTTCCGCATCCGCCGCAGAGGCGGCAATGAGGGCTGACGGCACACAGCGCACCTTTATATCCGGACAGCCGAAAACCCAGCCCTTCACCAATGCAGATGCAAGGCGCATCCCGGTAAAACTGCCCGGCCCGGAACCCACCGTCCAATGGGTGACATCCCGTACCGTCAATCCTTTTCCGGCAAGAAGATCCGTAAGAAACACAGCAAGAGAAGCGGCCTCCCTGCCCCGCATGGGGCGGGATTCGTCGATCAGGATCTGCCCGGCATCATCCATCACAGCAAAAGCCGCCAGACTGCCGGAAAGATCCAATGCGCCGTACAATGCCATTTTTATGCCATCCCGCATTCGGCAAGCAGCCGGTCTGCCAATTCCGCATTGGAGACCCGGGGGCGCACCAGTTTGGCTTCACCGCTGGCGATCACCACTTCCGGCGGCATGGCACGCATATTGTAGATCCCGCCCATGGAGAAACAGTAAGCCCCGCCGTTACGGATGGCAAGTACATCTCCCTCACGGACTTCCGGCATGGAACGCTGTTCGGCGAACCGGTCACCGGTCTCGCAGATATTGCCGCAAATATCGTACACGGCAGGAGTCCCTTCCGGATTGCTCAAATTATCGATCTGGTGATACGCATCATACAGCATGGGCCGGATCAGCTGCGGGAAGCCGGAATCGCATCCGGCAATGACCCGTGTCCGGTTTTTCTTGATGGTATTCACCCGGGTCAACAGGTGGCCGCATTCGGCAACCATGTATTTGCCCGGTTCAAAACAAATGGCAAGTTCCCGCCCGTACCGTGCTTCAAATTCCCGGAAAAGCCGGTCGATCTCCGACCCCATAGCAACATAATCCACACGGGCTTCATCGGGCCGGTAGGGAACTTTGAAGCCGCCGCCAAAGTCCATAAACTTCAAATCCGGGAAATTCTCCGGCGTGGCAAGCTTCATCAAATTCTGCATACTGCGGAACACCGATTCCGTATGCTGAAGACCGGAACCGGTATGTTCATGCAGCCCGACGACCTTCAACTTCCCGGCACGGACAATATCCAATACCTGCGGCAGATCCTCCATCAGGATCCCGAATTTGGTCAAATCCCCGCCGGTCATGGTTTTGGCATTGTCCCCATCCACCACATCCGGGTTGAACCGGAGGCAGATGGAAAGCCCGGGATAGCGTTTGGCAGTTTTTGAAAGCCGGGAAAGAGAGCCGATATTGATCAGCACCCCCAGACTGCAGACTTCTTCAAATTCCGCATCCGTCAGATTATTGGCGGTAAAAATAATACGCTCCTTGGCAAACCCCAGCTTCAATGCCAGATGGACTTCTCCGGGACTCACCGCATCCAGACACGCTCCGGCATCCCGCAACAGTGCCAGCAGTGCAGGATTGTAATTTGCCTTCAACGCATAGTGGATACGCAAACGGGGATGGGGAATCAATCCGGACAACGCCCGGAAATGTTCCACAACCATATCGCCGTCATAAACATACAACGGCGTTCCATATTCCCCGGCAAGGGTCAGCAAAGTTGCATCTGAAATCATTTTACCGTGCCGCTTCCTGCGTAATGACCGCCAGCATCACCAGCGGTTCATTGCCGGTGCAGGTCACGCCGTGACCGGCACCGAATCCGGTAAGAATGGTGTCCCCGGCGGCAACAGAACCTTTCACGCCGTTGTCGTCGATTTCACCGGTCCCGGAAACGACCACAAAGACTTCCGCTTCGCCAACGTGTTCGTGGAACCCGATGGATGTCCCCGGCTCCAGCGTCAGACGGGCAAAAAGGCGGTTCAAGCCCCGCAATTCACCGGCTTCATCCAGCAGGTGTTCGATCTTCACCGTGCCGGTGCCGCCCCGCATTTCAGGGCGCAGTTCGGTACGGTATTCCCCATTTTTCCGGATCATAAAACTTACTCCGCTTCCAGCTGTTCAGCGATTTCGTCAGCGATTTCGTAGTTGGCGGTGACCATCTGGACGTCATCGAGTTCTTCCAGAGCTTCCACCATGCGGATCACCTGCTTGGCGGTGGCAAGATCCTTGATTTCCACGGTCATTTCAGGACGGCGGACAACTTCAGCTTCATCGCAGGTCACACCGGCCTTTTCCAGCGCGGCGGCGATTTCTTCAAATGCCTGGGGGGCACCCCAGACTTCGGCAATGCCGTCATCCACTTCAATATCTTCAGCACCGGCATCCAGCACCACTTCCATCAGCTTTTCCTCATCCGCCCATTCGCCGGAGATGACGAAATGCGCCTGACGGGAGAAGTTGCGCGCCACAGCACCGGAACCGGCCATGTTGCCGTTGCCGCGGGTGAAGCAGAAACGCACTTCGCTGGCGGAACGGTTGCTGTTATCGGTCAGGCAGTCCACCAGCACGGCCACGCCGCCCGGAGCATACCCTTCGTACACGATTTCCTTGAACACCACATCGCCCAGTTCACCAAGACCCTTCTTGATGGCGCGGTCGATATTGGCATTCGGCATATTGGCAGCACGGGCAGCCGTCAGAGCGGCACGCAAACGGGGATTGCTGGAAGCTTCACCGCCGCCCATCTTGGCAGCGACCATGATTTCTTTACCGATACGGGAGAAGATCTTCCCTTTTTTCTTGTCAGCGGCGTCTTTCTGATGCTTGATATTCGCCCATTTACTGTGTCCGGACATAGTTCTTTCCTTTCATTGAAGGTTTGAATGATTTACGTATCTTATAATATACAACCGAAACGCCGTTCCGTCAAGTTGAATTGAAATTTATCCGCAGAAGGTGTATATTAATAGGATATATAAAATTTCAAAAAAGGCGTCTTTTTATGCGTGAACTCAGAAATATCGCCATTATTGCCCACGTGGATCATGGCAAAACAACGCTGGTGGATCAAATCACCAAACAATCCAAACTTTTCCGTGCCAATCAGGAAGTGGAAAACTGTTTTCTGGACAACAACGATCTGGAACGGGAACGGGGGATCACCATTCTTTCCAAAAATATCAGCATCGTTTACAAGGATGTCAAAATCAACATCATCGACACTCCCGGACACAGCGACTTCGGCGGCCAGGTGGAACGAGTCCTGAAACTTGCGGACGGCGTGATCCTGCTGGTGGACTCTGCCGAAGGCCCCATGCCCCAGACCCGCTTTGTGCTGGAAAAAGCCCTGTCGCTGAACCTGCGCCCTCTGGTTGTCATCAACAAAGTGGACAAGCCGGACGCCCGTGTGCAAACCGTTCTCAACAAGGTGTTTGACCTTTTTTGCGAACTCAATGCCACCGATGAACAGCTGGATTTTCCGGTGTTGTACGCCAGCGGCCGGGACGGCTGGGCCGTCCGTGATTTGGATACCGATCCCCGGGATTCCATCATGCCCCTTCTGGATGCCATTCTGGAACACATCCCGGCACCGCAAATCAATGAAGGTCCGGTGCTGCTTCAAGTGGCAACGCTGGATTACTCCAACTTTGTGGGCCGCATCGGCATCGGCCGGGTGTACCGTGGCACACTGGATCTGACCAAACCTCTCACGCTGATCAAGCGGGACGGCACTCAAATGGTTGCGGATGTAAAACAGCTCTTCACCTTTGAAGGGCTTGGAAGAGCGGATACCGAACAGGTGCAGTGCGGTGACCTGTGCGGGATCGTGGGGATCCCCGGCATCGATATATCGGATACCATTGCAGACAGCGAATGTCCGGAACAGATGGCACCCATCAAAATCGACGAACCGACCCTTTCCATGGTCTTCCGCATCAACGACTCCCCCTTCTTCGGGAAAGACGGCAAATTCATCAGCAGCCGTCATTTGCGGGATCGTCTTTTCAAGGAGACCGAACGGGATGTGGCACTGAAAGTGGAAGAATTGAGCGGCGACTCTTTCCGGGTCAGCGGCCGCGGAGTACTGCATCTTTCCATCCTGATTGAAACGATGCGCCGGGAAGGCTACGAACTTGCCGTGGGAAAACCCCGGGTGATCCTCCGGGAAATCGACGGCATCCAGTGCGAACCGGTGGAAGAGTTGACCGTGGACGTTCCCTCCGATTCCGCAGGGAAAATCATTGAAATGGCAGGTATCCGTAAAGGGGAACTCCTCAATATGGAAAGCCGCGGCAACCGCCAGAAACTGGAATTTGAAATCCCCACCCGGGGACTGATCGGCTTCCGGAGCAAGGCTCTTACCATGTCTGCCGGGGAAGCCATTGTGGCGAGCCGGTTCCTGAAATATGTTCCCCACAAGGGGGAATTGCCCCGGCGCAGTTTCGGGGTAATGGTGAGCATGGGGTCCGGGAAATCCCAGGCATTTGCCATTGATGCCCTTCAGCAGCGTGGATTCTTCTTCATCGACCCGGGCGTGGATACCTACGAAGGGATGATCGTCGGCGAACACTGCAAAGACAATGATCTTGTGGTCAATGTCCAGAAAGCCAAACAGCTGACCAACATGCGTGCCTCCGGTTCCGACCGGAACCTGAAGATCGCCCCTTCCCGGAAAATGAGTCTGGAACAGGCTCTGGAATATATTGAAGATGATGAACTTGTGGAAGTCACCCCGCTGAACATCCGCCTCCGGAAGATCTATCTTACGGAATTGGAACGGCGGCGCAACAAAAGTTTTGCGGATGGAATTTGACTTTTCCGGCAAATGAGTGTCCATTATAGAAACATCCAACTACAATGCAGGGAGTATCAAATGAAGAAAAAAATCGGATTTGTGGATCTTTTTATTGATGAATGGCACGCCAACAATTATCCGGCCTGGATCAAAGCCGCCCCCCGTGCGGAAGAGTTTGAACTTGCCTACGCATGGCAGGCGGAACAGCGTCCCGGATTGAAGACACTGAAAGAATGGTGCGCTGAATTCGGCGCCGCCCCCTGCTCTTCTCTGGAAGAACTGGTGGAAAAATCCGATGTCATCTTCGTTCTTGCCCCCTCCAATCCGGAAGTCCACGAACAGTTGGCGGAACTCCCCCTCAAGAGCGGCAAAAGCGTTTATATCGATAAACCCTTTGCGCCGGACAAGGCCGCCGCAGAACGCATGTTTGCACTGGCATCGCAGCACGGTACCAGAATGTTCTCCAGTTCCGCCCTGCGTTTCGGTTCGGAACTGGCGGAGATCCGCAAAGCCATTGCCCCTGCGGATATCGAAATGATGAACACCCGGGGCGGCGGCCGCAGTTTTGAAGAATACGCCATCCATCAGGTGGAAATGATCGTCTCCGTTATGGGGACCGGTGTCGCCGAAGTCATGCAGTGCGGCCATGGCAATACCCGGCATTGCGTACTCCGTTACAAGGACGGCCGCCGTGCCGCCATGACCCTGAACCCGGGAACACCCTTCTGCGCCGCCGTTTATACAGCGGAAAAAGCGGAAACGGTCAACACCATGGGGGATTTCTTCCCCAATCTTCTGGCGTCCATTCTGGACTTTTTTGCCGGTGCCGAAACGCCGGTCCCCAGTGCGGAAACCATTGAGATCGCGTCCGTACTCCGGGCTGCCATTGATGCCCAGAAAACGCCGGACCAGTGGATCAGGCTTTGACCTATGGCCCGCCCGGCAAACACCGATATATTGCTCCGGCTGCGCCGTGATATCCAGGCAGGCCGTTATGACCGGATGATGTTTCTTCCGGCAGAACGGGTACTGGCGGAAGATTACGGCGTGGGGCGCGGTGTCGTCCGGACGGCATTAAAAACCCTGCGGGACGAAGGGGTCTTGCGGATGATCCCCCAGCGCGGGTGCTGTATTGTCCGTGAAAATGACAATTTCCCCGGCGGGCCCAAGCGTTTTCTCGTGAATCTTCCGTACCGCATTTCCCGGGACAGCAAAGAAACGCTGGATGTACTTGCCGGGATCTGTCAGGCGGCATCAGAACAGTTTGCAGAAGTCTTGATGTCCTTTACTGCCCCCTCTGCCGGAGAATTGATCGAACGGGTCAAAACCGGCGACTTGCTCGGGGTGATCTGCATCGAAAAAAGTCCTTTGGCATCAGACCTTTATGCAGCAGGAATCCCCTGTATCATCGCCAATCAGGAATTACAGTTTGATTCCGTGAACAGCCGTGCGGATTTCCGTACCATCGGCCGCATGGCGGGTTTGCGGCTTCTGCAGGCGGGGCACCGCCGGATCGGGCTTCTGACCGGGCCCATGGATGACATGATCTATCACGAAATGCTTGCCGGATTCCGGGGTGCACTGGCGGAAGAGGAATTGGCAGTCCCCAAAGAGTGGATGCTCCCCATTTCCAATACCCGCAATACGCCCCACGATCCGGGGCGGGCAGCGTTGCGGATGCTGCTCTCCCGGAAAGAGCGGCCCACGGCTTTTTTTGCCATGCGTGACCACCGGGCGGAACAGTTGTACCGGGTGGCGGCGGAACTGCACTTGCGGATCCCGGAAGATCTTTCCGTGATCGGGTATGACAATATTTCCTGGCCGGGGGCGGAAGCCAACCGACTGACCACCATCCGCCAGCCTGCACTGGAGATCGGCCGCAGTGCAGTGGAACTTTTGAGTTTGTGGTGCAAGGAAAACAAGCCGCCCCAAAGCCGGATCATCCCCGGCGAAATCCTTGAACGGGGCAGTATCGCTCCGCCGGAAAAAATCAAATGAATTTCCGGCAGACAATACGCTCCATTTTTTGCTTTTTCCTTCCGGGAATAGCGGCAGGAAGCCTGCTGGCTTCCGAAACGATTCCCGGCGGGAATGCGCTCCCGTTCAACGGTGTCATTTTTGCCGCCTTTGCACTGGCTGGAGCAGTTGCGGGCAGATGGCTTTTCCGCAATGAAAATCTCCTCGGCGCCGGACTTTTGTGCCTGATGGCACTTCCTCTCTTCGGCATCCGGGCAGAGTTTCCGGCAAGTGCGTTTGCCTTCGGGATATTTGCTGTCCGCCCCATCCGGCCCGGGAACAGGCTCTTTTTTCAAGCAGGAGTCCTGACCGGGGTTGTACTGATTCTCGCATTGGGTTCCGGATTCGCAGGAAGTACAACAGTTCAACACCTTTGTTACCTCTTTCTTCTGCCTGCGGCTTCGGCACTGCTGACAACAAAGATCCCTTTCCGGAAAACAGCCATGTTTTTCACGCTCCTGATCGGGATGCCGCTTTTCTGTTTTCCGTGGTACACCCCCGTGAAACAGCCGATCCATCTTCCCTGGGGAGAATCCGCTCAATTCCTGAAAGGAGAAAAAACAATGATCCGGATCGGGAACAGAATATATCAATTCCCCCGGGATCTGAATAGAAACATGCCGGATCTGCTGACAGCCTCCCTGCAGCCGGAAACAGAAAATATCCGGGCCCTCGTTCTGGAAGAAGCTCCCAGTAATGCAGAATTGCATCTGCGTGAATTCCCGTGGATCCATCAGGTGGAAAAAAGAAGCTTTTTTACCGATCTGCCCCAGCTCCTGCAGGAGGAGCAGGAATACTATGACCTTATTTTCGTGCAGGAACTTCCCGGCAGCACACAACCGGCCCGGGATATGCTTCTGACCAGAATCAGCTGTTCATACCTTGCGCCGGACGGGGTGATCGCTGCTCCGGCAGATTATTCGATCCACGCTGAAGATATGCAAACAGTTTATCTCCCCGGTTCAGGGGAAAAAATACGGCTGTGGGCAAAGAGCACGGTCCCATTGGCGGATACATTTCCCAAACTGGAAGAACGCTTGAAATCCCGCAATGTTTCTACGGCGGAAAATAATTTTTCCGGAATGCTGGAAACCCTTTACGAACTGCGCCCGGAAGAGTTGAATCGGGAAATACATGTTCATACACCACTGGCAAAAGGGTTGGCAAAACTTCAGCAAATTTTGCAGAATTTCAGATTGATTCTCCCGGCAGTGGTGATCCTTTTGATGAGCATCTGCTGGTTCAGCCGTTCTCCCAGATACGGGGAAAATTTTGCTGTTTTTGTCCACGGGACAGCGTGTATGCTCCTGTTGCAAACACTCCTTCTGGAAGCGGAAAAATATCAACTGCTCCTGCCGGCAATCCCCCTTGCAGCTCTCTTCGGCTTGATCGCCATCGCCCTTCCCCACCGTTCAGAGCACGGCAGAAAAGGCATGATAACAGCAGTCGTCTGCTCCCTGTTGGCAGGAGGCTTTTTCCTGACCGGGATTCCCGCTGAAATTCTGGAAAAAAACACCACTCCGCTGTGGCTTGCCGGTGCAATGCTGCTCCCGCCGCTCTTTCTGCTGGCTCCGGCAATGCAGTCCGGCTGCATCCATAAAGGGGGAGAAGCGGCAAGATATCTCCATTTTGCAGGCTTGCTGGCAGGGGCATTGCTTTTCTTTGCCGCCCCGCCGTGGGCGGTTCTTCTGACGGCCGTGCTGCTCCTGACCGCTTAACGCTTGCGCTGGATCAGTACTGCGGCAATGATCACCGCCCCTTTGACCGTTCCCTGCAAATTGACGGAAACACCCCACATATCCAGCACATTGCCCACGATACCGAGGATGAGTACACCGACCAGCGTTCCCCACATGTACCCCCGGCCGCCGGACATGGCAGTGCCGCCGATGATCACAGCCGCAATGGCATCCAATTCATAGGACATGCCCGCATTGGTGGAACTCACAGAATTCAGCCGCCCGCCCAGCAGGATGGCACTGATCCCGGAAGTCAATCCGGCAATAAGATAACTGACAAACCGGACTTTCCCGGTGGAAATCGCCGCATAACGGGCAACTTTTTCATTGGCCCCCACTGCACACAAATGCCGTCCGTAAGCCGTCCGGGTGAGGATCAGCGAAAAAACCGCCGTCAACACTAACAGGATCAGGGCAGGCAGAGGGATCCCCAGCACTGCCGCACGGCCCAACTTCTGAAACAACGTATTGCCGGTGGTTACAAGCCCCGCATCCGCCGCGTAAAGAGCCAGCGAGCGGAAGATGGAAAACATCCCCAGCGTGGCAATAAAAGGAGGGATCCTGCCGAAGGTCACAAGAAGCCCATTCACCGCACCGCCGGCACACCCCAGCACAATGGCACAACCGATACAAACCGCCAGCCCCATCACGGGGTCCGAACAGAGATTCATCGCCATCAGCGAAAGACATCCGGCAAGAGCCAGCAGCGACCCTACCGAAAGATCGATCCCGCCCCCGATGATCACAAATGTCATTCCCAGCGCAATGATCCCGCTGTAAGACACCTGCCGGGTAATATTCAGTAGATTCTGCACATTCCGGAAACTGGGGCTGGAAATACAGCAGATCACCAGAAGCACCACCAATGCCAGAAAAGACCCCCACGCTCCGGCGGAACGGAATTTATTCCGCAAATCCATCACATTCAACATCCCTTATCCTCCCTGATACCGGTTGCCAATTCCATCACTGCAGATTCGGTAATATCCGGTGCATTCAAAATACCGGCAAGTTTTCCGCCCCGCATGACCAGCGTCCGGCGGCACATGCCGATGATCTCTTCCAAATCCGAGGAAATCAGCAATACACCGATCCCTTCATTTGCCAATTCCTGCAGAAAATTATACACATCACTGCGGGCACCCACATCGATGCCCCGGGTGGGCTCGTCAAAGAGATAAACCTTCGGACGCAATTCCAACCCCTTGGCGATCGCAACTTTCTGCTGATTGCCGCCGGAAAGGGAACGGACCGGAGATTCAATATCCGGCGTTTTGATGGAAAATTTTTCCACATAAAAATCCGCCCGTTCCTTTTCCAATTTCCGGTCGATGGGAACTTTGGGCCATGTAAGGGAAATATTTTCCCGCACGGAAAAATCAAGCAGAATCCCGGCACCCTGCCGGTCCTCCGGCAGCAGGATCACGCCCGCTTTGGCGGCTTCTCCAGTGGAATTCCCCAGCGTTTTCCCCTCCAGAACCACTTTGCCGCCGGACCGTTTCCGCAAACCGTAAATCGCTTCAGCCAATTCACTGCGGCCACTGCCGCCCAAACCTGCCACACCAAGGATCTCCCCTTTGCGCAGCTGAAAAGAAATTCCGGAAAGAACACCGGCAACTTCCAAATCCTCCACTTCCAGCAAAACGGGGGCATCCGTTTTCTCTTCTGCCATGGGCGGAAATTTCCGGGATAATTCCCTGCCTACCATCCAGTTTGCCATCAACTCCGGAGTGACACCATCCATGGCGGATTCGCCGGTCAGAACCCCGTCCCGCAAAACCGCCACCCTGTCGCACAACTCCTTCACTTCACGCAGTTTGTGAGAAACAAAAACAATAGACACCCCCTGATCCCGCAATTCCCGCAGGATGCCGAACAGCAAATCCGTTTCCACATGGTTCAGCACCGTCGTCGGTTCATCCAGGATCAGCAGACGGCAATTCAGCCGCAACGCCCGGGCGATTTCCACAAACTGCTTCTCCGCCACGCTCAAAGAACCTACCGGACGATCCGGATCCAATTCACAATGCAGTTTGGCAAGTTCCTTTTTTGCAGCCTCACGCATGGCAGAACGGTCCAGCACCCCGTGCCGGACAAGTTCACACCCGAGAAAAATGTTTTCATACACGTTCAACGTGTCGATAAGATTGAATTCCTGGGGGACGGAAACCACCCCCTGCGCCAGCGCATCCCGGCGATCCCGGAAAACAACGACTTTCCCATCCATCTCCAGCCTTCCACCAGTGGGCTGCTGTTCCCCGTTGATACAGCGGATCAGGGTGGATTTACCGGCTCCGTTTTCCCCGATCAGCCCCACAATAGAACCGGCATGAAACGCAAGGGAAACCCCTTTCAAAACTTCCACGCCGGAATAACTTTTCCGGATATTTTTCAATGTGAGTATGGCAGACATAGTTTATTTCCGGACGGTCTGTTTGATGCTGTTTTTAAGCAGTACACAATGATCCGAGGTGATCCCGTCAGCACCGCGGTCATAGAGCATTTGTGCCAACTCCGGGCGGTTGATGAGAAAAAAGAACGCCTGCCCGCCGGCATCATGGATCCGTTGAATAAATTCTTTACTTGCAAAAGTTTCCCACAACTTGTACGACATCGTCAGGTTCAGACCGGTCAACTGATCTTCTTTCATAACCTCAAGCAGTTCATCATGGGTCATAGACGGGGTCCCGTCTTTATTGATCCGGACACCGTAAAGCCACATCCGGTCATATCCCGGCAGTTTCCGGTTCAAATCCCGCAACGTTTTCCGGTTGAAAGAAATAAAAGTAATTTGAGACGGTTTCACCCCGGATTCGCGCATGGCATCGGTGAATTCCTGACAGAAGGCATCGCTGGCACCGATCTTCAGTTCCAGCACAAAGTGTCCGTGGGACGGCAGGGATTTCAGCGCTTCCAGCAAAGTGGGAACCCGCATCCCTGCAAACGCTTCCCCCTTCCACTTGCCCACGTCCAATGCTCTCACCTCATCAAGGGTCATCTTCCAGGTTTCCCCTTCCTGACCGGTGATTTTTTTCATGGGCCCATGGAAACAGACAACCTTTTTGTCCCGGGTGAGACAAAGGTCCGTTTCCACCGCCCAGGCAGCTCCGTCCTGCCACGCCACCTCAAAGGCTTTCAGCGTGTTTTCCGGAGCCTCATTACTTGCACCGCGGTGCGCCACCAGCCGGAACGGGCGGGAGGCGGCATCCGCAGCAGCAAGACCGGCGGCGGCAAACACCGCCGCCATGATCAGCAAAGAACGCAAACGGGACATCACTTATGCCTGACAGGCAGTGATCGCCATTTCAGCGACGATGTCATCATCTGAACAGCCGCGGGACAAGTCGTTCAGCGGCTTTGCCAACCCCTGCAGCACCGGCCCATAGGCACCGGCACCGGCAAGACGCTGGACCAGCTTGTAAGCAATGTTCCCGGCATTCAGATCCGGGAAAATCAGCACGTTCGCCTGACCGCCGATGGCACTGCCGGGAGCTTTCTGGGCATTCACAGAAGGCACCAGTGCGGCATCCGCCTGCAGTTCGCCGTCGGTGAGAATGTCCAGACCTTCAGCTTCCACCTTCGCCTTGAATGCGGCGGCGGCGGCAGTCACCTTTTCCAGCAGCTCATGCTCGGCACTGCCGCGGGTGGAGAAGGAAAGGAACGCCACTTTCGGCTGTTTGCCGAACAATGCACGGTAGGTGGTGGAGGTCGCCATGGCAATATCCACCAGCCCCTGGGCATCCGGATTCGGGTTCACGCCGCAGTCGGCGAAAAGCAGATATTCATCGCCCGCCGGAGCCGGTTTTTTCAGGTCCATCACAAAGGTGCTGCTGGCACTCTTGATCCCGGGAGCAGTGCCGATGCAGTGGAACGCCGCACGCAGCATGTCCGCCGTGGAGGCAATGCTGCCTGCCACCAGACCGTCCGCCATATTGTTGCGCACCATCATGGCACCGAAATAGATCCGGTTCTTCATGGTGGCTTCCGCCTTTTCCGGGGTCATGCCCTTCTTGGCGCGCATTTCACAGAATTCTGCGGCAAACTGGGCAAAGAGAGGGCTGTTCATGTAGTCAATGGCTTCAAAGGGCCGACCGGTCACACCGGCTTTGGCGGAGGCTTCGGCGATTTCCGCTTCGGAGCCCAGCACGATCACTTTTTTGGCGATCCCCAGATCCAATGCTTTGCAGGCGGCAGAGATCACACGGGGATCCTGACCTTCCGGCAGAACAATGGTCTTGGCGGCGGCTTTGGCGCGTTCAAACAGCAAGGGAAGTACAGACATTTCTTTACTCCTTATATTCCAATGATTTCAATTACTTTACCAGAGCCAGCGTGCTGCGGGCGATCATCAGTTCTTCGTCCGTGGGCATCACAATGGCTTTCCAACTGCTGTCCGCAGTGGAGATAACATCACGCTTGCCGAAACAGGCTTCGTTCTTCGCCGTATCGGGGTAAAGCCCGAGGCAGGAAAGTTCCTTCATAATGCGGTTGCGGATCTCAACAGAATATTCCCCGATACCGCCGGTGAAGACCAGAGCTTCCGGCCCGCCGGTCAGCACATAGTAGGAACCGATATACTTGACCACTCGGCGAACAAACATCTTCAGAGCCAACGCGGCACGTTCACTGCCGTTGGCTTCCGCCGCCAGCATATCCCGCATATCGCCGGACTGGATGTCACCCACGCCGTAAAGACCGGATTTCTTGTTGAGGATGGTATCGATTTCTTTGGGGGAATTGCCCAGTTCAGCCAGACGGATCACAGCAGCGGCATCAATATCGCCGCAACGGGTCCCCATCATCAGCCCTTCCAGCGGAGTCAGCCCCATGGTGGTATCCACCACTTTGCCATTGCGGATAGCGGCCATGCTGCAGCCGTTGCCCAGGTGGCAGGTGATAATATTGAGTTCAGACTGCGGCTTCCCGAGGAAGTCGGCAGTGGCCATGGTCACATACCGGTGACTGGTCCCGTGGAACCCGTACTTGCGGATGCCATACTGCTTGTAGTATTCATAGGGCAGTGCATAAAGAAAGGCTTCCGGCGGCATGGTCTGGTGAAATTCCGTATCGAAAACCCCCACATTGGGAACGCCCGGCATTTCCTTTTCACAGGCTTCGATACCGGAAAGGTTGGCGGGGTTGTGCAGGGGGCCCAGCGGGAAGCATTCACGGATAACTTCCTTGGCGGCTTCGTCGATCTTCACGGGAGCGGTGATCTTCTCGCCGCCATGCAGCACACGGTGCCCCACGGCAGCAATTTCGGACAGACTCTTGATCACGCCCATTTCCGGATCCACCAGCTTGGCACAGATCTCACGCAGAGCACCGGCGTGGTCCTCCACAAAGATCTCTTTTTCAAACTTGAACCCGTCCGGACGCTTGTAAATCAAATTGGGGCGATCGGTCCCCAGACGCTCATACACACCTTTTGCCAGAACTTCTTCGTTCTCCATGGCGAACAGCGTAAACTTCATGGAAGAACTTCCGGCATTTACCACCAAAATCTTCATTTTCCGTAACTCCTGTTATTCAACTGTACTTATTTTTTGCGGAACACGATCCGGCCCTTGGTAAGATCGTAGGGGGACATTTCCATCGTCACCGCATCTCCGGGGACGATCCGGATAAAATTCAACCGCATTTTTCCGCTGATATGGGCATTGATGATATGCCCGTTCGCCAGCGCAACCCGAAACATGGTGTTGGGCAGAAGCTCCTTCACCACACCTTCCACTCTGATCACATCGTCTTTGGCCACGTTAAGATCTCCGGTTCATTTTCTGTAATTAGCACCATATGTTCAAAGTGCGCTGACGGCAATCCGTCACTGGTCCGCACTGTCCAACCATCAATACGGTCGGTCTTTACCTTGAAACTGCCCTGATTGAACATGGGTTCAATGGCAAGCACCATGCCCGGCTCCAGTTTGGGGCCCTTCATGGAACTGACAAAGTTGGGGACTTCCGGCGGCTCGTGCAGCCGTATGCCGCACCCGTGGCCGACGTAATCCCGCACCACTCCCACATGGGCACGGCGGCCGACTTCTTCCACCGCCGCACTGATGTCCCGGATGTAATTCCCCGCCCGGGCAGCAGCGATCCCGGCGGCAAGCGCCCTGCGGGTCGCCTCCACCAGATTCTGTACCGCAGGCGGCATGGGAGCCCCCAGTCCAAAGGTCACTGCTGTATCCCCGCAGGCGCCATCAATACGCACTCCAAGGTCAATACTTACAATATCTGTGGGCAGCAGCACCCGGTCCGGACGGCCGATGCCGTGGACCACCTCCTCATTGACGGAAATACAAATATTGCCGGGAAACCCGCCGTATCCCAGAAAAGCACTTTCCCCTCCGGTGGCAGCGATCAGACTGCCCGCCAGATCGTCCAGTTCTTTGGTCGTCATCCCGGGGACCGCCAGCCGGGCCACTTCGTCCCGTACATTGGCGGTCAACTGTGCCGCACGCCGGATGCGGACGATCTCCTCCGGCGTATGGATCACCGTATTGCGGCGGACAGACATCATTACTTCTCCAGCTCGTCCAGCAGCATGCGGGTAGCTTTGTCCAGATCCAGTTCGGAACGCTCATACACCAAACCGCGTTCACGATACAGATCCAGAAGCGGACTGGTCTGTTCGTAAAAAACTTTCAGACGGTTCTGGGCAGTTTCCAGAGAGTCATCGGCACGCTGGATAAGTTCGCCGCCGCACAGGTCGCACACGCCTTCCTTCTTGGGAGGCATGAAAAGACGGTTGTAGATAGCCTTGCAATCCTTGCAGCTGACGCGGGCGGTCAGACGCTGCAGAATAACATCATCCGCCACCTTCAAATACACCACGCAATCCAGCGTCAGCCCCAGATCCGCCAGCACCTTGTCCAGCAGATGAGCCTGCGGAACCGTGCGGGGGTAGCCATCCAGAATAAACCCGTTGGCGCAATCCGGCTGGGAAAGACGGGCGCGGACCATATCGGCAACGATTTCGTCCGGAACCAGCTTGCCGGCCTTCATGATTTCGGAAGCCGCACGGCCCAGTTCGGTGTCACGCTTGATCTCGTCACGCAACAGATCCCCGGTGGAGATGTGTGCCACAGGGTGGACTGCCTTCAGAGCATTTGCCATCGTTCCTTTTCCGGCCCCGGGGGCACCGAAGAAGATCAAATTCTTTTTCTTGAGTTCTGCCATGATATATTCCTCCTTTTTTAAAGTTTGTCAGCCAATTCACCCAGCGGGATCTCCTGCTGTTCCCCGCCTGCCATATTTTTCACCACTGCCACGCCGCGGGCAAGTTCATCTTCGCCCCGGATCACCACGGTAACGGCTCCGGCACGGTTGGCGGAACGCATCTGTGCTTTCATGGATTTATCTTCCACTTCCAATGCCACCCGGCGGCCGCTGTGCCGCAGTTTTGCGGCAAGTTTCAAGTTTTCCAAACGGGCGGCCGTTCCCAGACTCACCAGAAAAACCGGCGGTTCTTCCGGATCCACCTGTGCCGCCTTCAAGGCATCCTGCACCAGCATCAGCCGTTCCATCCCGGCGGCAAAGCCCACGCCGCGCACCGGTTTGGACTGGTCCGGCAAAAAGAGTTCATAACGGCCGCCGCCTGCAATGGCATTCTGCCCGCCCAGCCCGTCATGGGTCACTTCCCAAACGGTATGGACATAATAATCCAGACCACGCACCAGCTGGCGGTCCACCTGATATTTCACCCCCAGCGCATCCAGAGAAGCCAGTACCCGGTTGAAATATTCCTGAGATTCGGCACTGTAAGCGGAGAAATAATCCGGAGCCCCCGCCACGATCTGACGGCATCCGGCTTCCTTGCAATCCAGGATACGCCACAAATTCCGTTCAAAACGGTTTTTGCAATCCGGACACATATCCGCAACGTGTCCGGCAAAATAATTCCGCAAAAGCTCCCCGGCAGGTTCACGATCCGCCATCACTCCCCGGGAATTGATCTTCAAAACAGAACCCGTAATACCGATCTCTTCCAGCAGGTGCATCAGCATGGCGATACATTCCGCATCCAGTTCCGGGCTGACACGGCCCACATTTTCCACCCCGATCTGGTGGAACTGCCGCTTGCGCCCTGCGGCAGGGCGTTCCCCGCGGAACATGGGGCCGCAATAATAGACCCGCTGTTCCACGCCGTTCAACACATCGGTATTGAGCAAAGCTCGCATCACCCCGGCGGTCCCTTCCGGGCGCAATGTCAAACTGCGGCCGCCACGGTCCTCAAAAGTGTACATTTCTTTCTGCACAACTTCCGTTTCGCCGCCGAGCCCGCGCTGAAAAACTTCGGTATATTCAAACACAGGAGTCCGCAGTTCGCCGTAACCGTAACGCGCAAAAACATCCGCTGCAACGGATTCCAACTTCCGCCAACGACGGGACTCTTCCGGAAAGATATCCGCCGTTCCCGGCGGTGGTACTCCATTTGCCATAAGATCTGTTTCCTGAAAAAATGAAGGACGCCGGGCGGGGGATTCACCCCTGCCGGCGGCCTTTTCTGAACTCAAAATGTACTTTTATAACGCTTCTGCATCGTCAGACGCTTCAGAAACCTTTGGGATCAAGCTTCTCAACGGCTTCTTTCAATTCCTTGCCGGCGCGGAACTTGACCACGGCGCGTTCCGGAATGACAACTTCGTTGGCGGGCTTGTTCGGGTTGCGACCCTTGCGGCTCTTCCGAACCTTGATTTCAAAAACGCCGAAGTTGCGCAGTTCGATCGTGTTCCCGGCGATCAAATCTTCGGCAATGCTGTCAAGAGTCTTCTGGACGATTTCCGCCACATCGCTCTGAATCATTCCTGTTTCTTTGGAAATCTTGACCACCAAATCCCGCTTCGTCATGATAAACTCCTTTTATTTTATGACTGTTATGTTTATTCAGGTTGTCTTTCTGCAAGACATGTTATTTTTATATAATATAGCCCCAAATTCGATTTATTCAACAGTCATCAGCCCCAAAAACAGCTTTTTATTGCAAAAATCACCTCAAAAAGCTAAAAAAGCTCTTTTTGTTCGTAAGGAGAGAGCATTTCCTTGATGGGAGAGAAACTTTTCCGGTGCGCCGGACAGGGGCCGAATTTCCGCAAAGCTTCCAAATGAGCCGCCGTTCCATACCCCTTATGCTCCGCAAAACCATACTCTGGATAGAGTTTGTCCAGTTCCATCATAGCTTCATCTCTTGCCGTTTTGGCAAGAATGCTGGCAGCGGCAATGGAGGCCGATTTGGCATCTCCGCCAACCACGGCACGGGAGGGATAAGGCATGTGAGGCACCGGGCGGCCGTCGATCAAAAGAAAATCCACCCGCTCCAACTGTTTTACCGCCGCATACATGGCACGGTCATTGGTTTGAAGGATGTTCCAGCGGTCGATATCTTCCACAGAACCGAATACCACTGCAAACTGCACACCGGGGACTGCCATGATCGCCTCCCGCATTTCCAACCGTTCCGCTTCCGAAAGCTGCTTGGAATCAAATACCCGGGGAATCCGGGCTCCGGGAGGGAAGCATACCGCCGCTGCCGCTACCGGTCCGGCAAGAGGGCCCCGGCCGGCTTCATCCACTCCGGCAATAAAAGAAAAACCCTCCGTCCGGAGCTCACGCTCCAGACAGAGGAGTTTATCATCTTCGTTCAGAAAACCGCTCAACGGGCTTCCTTCACCTTGGCAGCCTTACCGACCTTGCTGCGCAGATAGTACAGCTTGGAACGGCGGACCCGGCCGCGACGGGTGACTTCGATCTTGCCGATACGGGGGCTGTTCAGCGGGAACACACGTTCCACACCCTGCCCGGCAGTCACGCGGCGGACCGTAAAGGTTTCTTCGATGCCGCTGCCGCGACGGGCGATCACCACACCGGCAAAAACCTGCTGACGTTCGGTGTCACCTTCAATGATCTTCACATAAACTTTCACCGAATCGCCGACCGCAAAATCGACCATATCCGGCTTCACCTGCTCCATGCGGATCTTGTCCACAATATTCATGATTAACCTCCGTTTTTTTCCTTCAAAAACCGCTCCCAGCAATCGGGTCTCCGCTCGCGCGTGATCCGTTCAGCTTCAGCCTGCCGCCATCGGGCGATCTTTTGGTGATCGCCGGACAACAGAACTTCCGGAACCGGCACACCTTCAAACACAGGCGGCCGCGTGTACTGCGGATATTCCAACAGTCCCGTACTGAACGACTCCTCTCCGCTGGATTCATCATCCCCCAGCGCCCCCGGAAGCAACCGGACGACGGCATCCGTCATCACCATTGCTGCCAGATTCCCGCTGGTCAACACAAAATCGCCGATGGAATACTCCACGTCGATACGCGAATCAATGACCCGCTGATCCACCCCTTCGTAATGGCCGCATACAAAAAGCAGCGACTTTTCACGACTGAGCTTCTCTGCTTCACGCTGTTCAAACCTTTTGCCTCTCGGGGAAGTCAGGATCACCAGTGTATCCGGACCCCGCAGATCATCGATGGCTTCGCTGAGGATCTCTGCATTCATCAGCATCCCCGGACCGCCACCATAAGGCCTGTCATCCACAGTGCCACGCCGGTCATGGGCGTAATCCCGCAGATCCACAGCCCGGATATCCACCAACCCATTCCGGACAGCCCGGCCCACAATACTGCTGCCGAGTGCCCCGGGATAGATTTCCGGGAACAGCGTTAAAATGTCAATTTTCAATTAACGTCAACCACTTCTACGGACACACGCTGGTGCATCCGTCCGGCCGCACCGCTCACCAGAGAGCGGATCGCCATAATGGTTTTACCGCGCTTACCGACGATTTTGCCAATGTCTTCCTGACGGCATTCGATCTTCAGCGCAAAACCGTCTTCACGGTCTTCCCGGGTGACGCGAACTTCATCCGGAGCGTCCACCAGCGCCTTTGCCACATATTCCACAAATCCGGCAAGATCGGCCTGCGCCGCCCCTGCCTGGGATACTGCGGAAGATTTGGCATCACCGCCGGTGAAAAATTTCAACAGTGCTTTCAGCATTTTTCCGGTCCCGGGTTACTCCGCATCGGCGGCAGGAGCTTCGGCTTCGGCGGCGGCAGCAGCGGCTGCGGCTTCAGCTTCAGCTTTAGCCTTGGCTTCTTCTTCAGCCTTGGCCTTCGCCTTCCGGGAGATGGACGGCTTGCGGACCTTGTCCGCCAGCAGGATGCCGGAGGAAACGCGGTGAGCGATGTCTGCAACCGTTTCAGAAACCTGGGCACCGACGCCGGTCCAGTAGTTATAACGGTCCATATCCATCTTTTCGACCTTCAGGATCGGATCATAGAACCCGATTTCTTCGATCGATTTCCCATCCCGGCTGGACCGGGAATCCATCACCACGACACGGAAACAGGCACGATTACGCGTGCCGGTACGCTTCAGTCTGATCTTTACCATAAGTTGTTTTTACCCTCTTTACAGTTTTTATTCACCCGGATTTGCAAGCCGTTCCAGCTACGTAAACGGCGGCGGGCCGATCACTTCCTCCGGGCAACCCGCCGCAAGCAGTCCTGTAACGCCCCCGATTCAGAGGATAATTCACCGGAATGACGTCTGTCCTGCCGCTTTTGTTCCTACAAGTCCTTTTAATATATCACATAAAGCGGATTATGCAAGTACAAATCCCTGAATTTCCACAAAATTAAAACTGTTTTACGATTTTTATCCATCAAAAACAGCAAAAAACCATGCGTCCGGTTCTCCGGACACATGGCTTTCCGAACGGATGCGGACGGCAACTTTTTATTTACCGCTCAAATCCAGTTCACGCACATTTTCGGCATTGGTCTTCGGCATGGCGGGCATCAGCCGGGTACGGGCGTAATACTCGTTCCCCCAGCCGATCAATTTTCCATCCTTGAAAACAAGGGGCATACACTCGTCTTCGGTGGTCAGCCCATCCATCCAGACAGGTTCGATAAAATAAAACCACACATCCGGACGGGTGAAAATCTCGTCCTGAACAGGTTCCCCCATAACAGCCAGAACCTGTTCCTTGGTCATGCCGATACGCAAAGCACGGGCATTTTCCAGATTCCGGCTGGCTTCCGACCAGCTGCAACCGTTCAACAGCACGGCACAAACAGCAACTGCCAGCAATGTCAAAAATTTTTTCAATTTATTCTTCCACAGAAAAGTCGTCTTTGCCAACGCCGCAATCCGGGCAGACCCAATCCGCCGGCAGATCTTCAAATGCGGTCCCCGCCGGGATCCCGGCAGCCGGATCGCCCACTTCGGGATCATAAACATAGCTGCAAATATTGCACACATACTTCTTCATTTTCAACTCTCCTTTTTTTTTCAACTCTCTGCAACGCCGGAGCACCGCTCCCCCTCTTTACATTTACTATAACACACTTTTCTGTTTTTTTCCATTGCTGATCAAAGATTTTCCAAACTTTCGCATTTCCGGCTTTGTTTTTCACCGATGCCAATGCTATATTACGGAGCAAGCCTGACATTTTCAACCAACAGTACAGGAGAAAAACATGACTTTGCAGCTTAAACAGGATGCCGCTTACGCCCTGCTCGTCCCCACCAGTATGGGTGTCCGCCTGACCCCCATGGACGGTCAGCCCTTCCATTGCAGTGACCTCTTCAAAATGCAGGTCACCAGTGCAGAAACCAATGTGGCAAGCGTGGCAAGTTTCCTCGGACTGAAAGTAAAAGTCCTTACCGCCTTTGTAAAAGGAAGCCCCGTTGCCCGGATGATCAAGGACAATCTGGCAAGCCGCCACATGGATTATGAAGGCAAAGAATTTGAACAGGGCGGCCCCTGGGGATTCCGTCATCAGTTCAATCTGGCGGACAGCGGTTACGGCAGCCGCGGCCCCCGTGTCCAGAACGACCGTGCCGGGGAAGTGGGCCGGATGCTGAATGTCAAAGACTTTGATCTGGAACGCATTTTCGGCAAGGAAGGAGTGCAAATCGTCCACCTTTCCGGACTGGTAGCCGCCCTCTCCCCGGAAAGCAGCAAGTTCTGTCTGGAAATCGCCCGCGCCGCCAAGAAATACGGCACCAAAATCTCTTTTGACCTGAATTACCGGGCATCTTTCTGGGTAAACCGGGAAGAGGAATTGAGTGCTGTTTTTGCGGAGATCGCCTCTCTGGCAGACGTGCTTATCGGCAACGAAGAAGACTTCCAGCTCTGTCTGAAAATCCAGGGCCCTGAAGCCGGAGGCAAGGGACTTGCTGATAAGATCGACAACTTCAAGGAAATGGTGGAACGGGTGAAGGCCGCTTATCCCAATGCCACCGCTTTTGCCACCACCCTCCGGCAGGTGGTCAATGCCAATCACCATCTGTGGGGTGCCATTGCCAATGTGGATGGCCAGTGGCAGGTGGTGGAACCCCGTGACATCACGGTTCTGGACCGGATCGGCGGCGGCGACGGCTTTGTCGGCGGGTTCCTGTACGGCATCCTCCGCAACTGGGAACCGGAAAAGTGGATCCAGTTCGGCTGGGCCACCGGCGCACTTGCCACCACTCATTGACCGACTATGCACAGCCTGCTGATGAAGAACAGGTCTGGAGCATCTGGAGCGGAAACGCCCGGGTCAAACGCTGACCGGATTTCAACACAAAAAAACTCTGTCCGTCAAAAGCGGGCAGAGTTTTTTTTGCATCAGGAAACTGTCAGCGCGCCATATCTTCCCCAATAGCAAACGCAGACTTGCAATATTCCGGGAACTCTTCCCGGCAGCTCCGGGCCTTGTCTTCCACATCAAAAAGTTCCGCATCGTATTTGCTGTAATCGTCAAACTGCCAGGTGTTATAGGCGTACAATACCGGCGGCTCCGGGGCGTGGAACACCCGCCCGCCAAACACCTGCGCCATCCGCAGCCGTTCCGCATATTTGTGTTGCACCGCCCCCTCTTCCGGAACGTTCATCGTATAAATAAAGGCTGTTTTGACCGCCTTTTCCTGCAGAGAAGTATAGGCTTTATCATACCGGAACACGGGAAAATACAACCGTTCAATAAAGTTGCGGAACAAACCGCTTTCACTGCCAAAATATATGGGCGTCCCGAACAAAATCCCGTCGGCTTCCCGTAATTCCGCAAGAATGGGCGAGAGTTCATCCCGCAACGCACATTTCCCATAAGAAACACCGCCTTTAAGTTTGCACCCGAAACAGCTTTTGCATCCGCTGTAAGCCAAATCCGTCAAATGGATCAAGCGGGTTTCCGCCCCCTGTGCGGCGGCACCGTCCAACGCCTTTTGCAGCAGAACAGCCGTGTTGCCCGATTTCCGGGGACTGCCGTTGACAGCATAAATTTTTTTCTTTTCCGACATAAGAGCCTCCTTTTATTTCTTCCCCTGCTCCCGGCAGAGTCCGGCGAGATTCCGCAGGATCTCCACCACTTTTTCCAATTCATCCAACGAAAGGAATTCCAATTCACCGTGGGCAAAATGACCTCCTGTCCCCAGATTGGGACAGGGCAGCCCCATGAACGAAAGTTTTGCCCCATCCGTTCCGCCGCGGATCGGCGGATGCGCCGGAGTCAATCCGGCTCTGCGTATCGCCTCATCCGCCAGAGTCAGCAATTCCGGAAAACGGGAAACAACTTCTTCCATATTCCGGTACTGATCAGTGATCTCAAGTTGAACCGTATTGTCACCGTATTTTCTGTTCAATTCAGAAGCAACATCTCTCAAAAGAGCTTTCCGGGCGGCAAATTTTTCCGCATCGTGATCCCGGATGATGTATTCCATTTCCGCACAGGCTACATTACCTTTCAGCTCCAGAAGGTAGAAAAATCCCTGGAATCCCTCTGTTTTTTCCGGAACATCATCCGCAGGAAGCATGGCATCCAGTTCCATCCCCACCTTGAGAGCATTGACCATCAGATTTTGTGCATAACCGGGGTGGCAGGAAAGCCCATGGATCACGATTTTTGCCCCGGCGGCATTGAAGTTTTGAAATTCCACTTCCGCAGGATTGCCGCCGTCCACCGTAAAAGCATACTTTGCACCGAACCCCGCCACATCAAAAAACATGGTCCCCTCGCCGATCTCCTCGTCCGGCGTGAAACAGATACACAATTTGCCATGGGGTGTTTGACGGGTCTGCAAATCCTCCAGCAGTGCCATAATGGCGGCGATCCCGGCTTTGTCATCCGCCCCCAGAAGGGTCGTGCCATCCGTCACCGCCAGACGATGCCCGACAAAAGCCTCCCCGGGCGTGGAGGCGCGGCCGCTTGAACCAAGTTCAATACTGCCGCCACAATAGTCCACCACGGAAAGTTTCACCTCTTTCCCGGAGGCGGCAGATGCCGTGTCCATGTGGGCGATCAGGCCCAGTGCGGGAGCAGTTTCATACCCCGGAGATGCCGCAAGATGCCCCATAACAAATCCATGTTCCGACATCGCCGCATCCGCCACCCCGAAATCCCGGAGCTGTTTTACAAGAAAATTCCCCAATTCCAACTGTCCGGCAGAAGAAGGGTGCGTGCCGGAAGTTTCGGAAGATGTGGTATCAAAACTCACATATTTTTGAAAAAAAGTAAAAGCCTTGCTCATCATTCATCCTTTTCCAGGTAATCCGGCGTGAAAAATACATGCCGACCGCCCTTTTGTCAAGTATTTTGCCATACATCAAAAGAAAGATTTGCAATGCAGATAAACCGTGTTAAAGTATGTTATGGGAAAATCATGTCAACAACAAAGGCTTCCGCACCCGGTATGAATAAGTTCGCTCTGTTCCTTATGCGCCTGCTTTGCATAGGGATGTTTCTTGCAGGGTGTTATATTTTTATACGCGGCATAACAAAAGGCAATTTGTTTGAAGCGTTGTTTTCCTTTCTGGGACTGGCATTGCCTCTGGCAGCCATCAGCGGATTTCTTTTTTATAAATATTTTCTGACAACGGCGGTGGACGGCATCGTTGATTCCATGTTTTTATCCCGGAGATACCTGAAAGAAGCCCCCTTCGCGTTATCCCCGTACTATGGGGCTCTGGCAAACGGGCAATATAACAAAGTTATACAGGATTTGGGTTCGCTGAAAAAGAAGGAATTTTATTATCCGGAAGTGATCTACCTTTACAGTCAGGCATGTATGCAAGTCCGCGGCCGGACGCACGAAGCTCTGGATGTGATGGAAGATTTTTTCCGTTCTCATGGGAAACGGGATTTAACACTTCTTATGTTTTACGCAGATGCTGCTAAACGTTTTCGCCCGGCAAGCGAAATCTGCAAAGTTCTCCATGCCGAAGAAAAAAAATCCGGGTACAGTTCTCATGAAAAAAAAATGATCCATAACAGATATACTGCCCTGCAAAAGGAATATGACTTATGAATATCACCGAACTTCTGACCTACGCAGTAACCAACGGGGTCTCCGATCTTTTTCTGACCGCAGGCAAAAGTCCGGCTTTCCGGAAAAACGGGGAAATCCTGCAAGGAGCATATCCGCCGCTGGCAGAGGAGGAACTCCATATATTCCGGAAAAGCGTTCTTGCGCCTGCACTGGAAAAAACCTACGAAACGCAGGGAGCGTGTGACTGTTCAACCATTTTCGGTCAGGACCGGTTCCGTATCAATTTTTTTAACACACTTACAGGTCCGGCGGCCGCCATACGCCCCATACGCCGCGGCAACGGCATGACTTTTGACTATTTGAATTTGCCGCAGGAGTTGGCGGACTTCTGCAAAGAATCCCGGGGACTGATCCTGATTTCCGGGGCCACCGGCAGTGGAAAATCCACCACGCTGGCGGCCATGATCAACTGCATCAACAGTACACAGAAACGCCATATTCTGACGCTGGAAGACCCGGTGGAATTTGTCCATCACGATCAGAAAAGCCTGATTTCCCAGCGGGAGATCAACACAGACACAGTCAGTTTTTCGGAGGCTCTCCACAGTGCCATGCGTGAAAATCCGGATGTGATCGTGATCGGGGAAATGCGGGATATGGATTCCGTACAGAATGCCGTCAATGCCGCCCTCTCCGGACATCTGGTGATTTCCACCATCCATACCGCCGATACCATTCAGGCGGTGGAACGCATCATCAATCTTTTTCCGGAACATCTGCGGAGTCAGGCGGCACTGAATATCAGTTCTGCACTGGTCGCCATTGCGGCACAGCGGCTGATCCCGGCCATCAACAAAAGCGGCATGTACCCGGCGGTGGAGATCCTGCACGGAACAGCCTTTGTCCGGAAATTGATCGCAGACCGGGATTACAGTTCGCTGGATGATGTTCTCCGCCGGTCCGCCGGATCCGGGATGATGACATTCAACCGGGCGATCTATCAACTCTATAACGCAGGAAAAATTTCTCTGGCAGACAGTCTTGCCGCCTCCAGCAATCCGGATGAATTCCAGCTCCTTGTAAAAGGGATGGAAAGCGGTGCCGATTCCTTCCGGAATTATTATACCGACGGTGCCACGCCCGGAGATAAACAGGCTGTTGATATGCACCGTCTTCTGCGGACGGCACTCAAAAACGGAGCAAGCGACCTTTTGCTGACCTATGCAGCCAGCCCCACTCTGCGGCTGCATGGCTCGCTGCGGCCAATGGAACTGCCGCCATTACGGCGGGCAGATATCCAACGGCTGCTTTTCAGCATCATTACCCCCGGCCAGCGGGTGGAACTGGAAGAAAAACGGGAACTGGACTTCGCTCTTTCGGTCTCCTTCAACCACCGGAATGCCCTGCCGGACGGCACGAGCAGCTGCCGGTTCCGGATCAATGCCTTTTATCAGAAAGGCTGTCTGGGGGTGGTGTGCCGGGTCATTACCACCCGTATCCCCACGCCGGAAGAATTGACGATCCCCCCCGCCGTAGTCCGGATCGCCCGGAAACAGCAGGGATTGATTCTGGTCACCGGTCCCACCGGCAGCGGGAAATCCACCACACTGGCAAGTCTGATCGACCAAATCAACAGCAACGACAGCAAGCATATCATCACCATAGAAGACCCCATTGAATTTGTTCACGAAAACAAGTCGTCCATCGTGGAACAGCGGGAACTTCATTCGGATACCAAAGCGTTTGCCACGGCCCTCAAGTATGCCCTGCGGCAGGATCCGGATGTGATCATGGTGGGCGAAATGCGGGATACGGAAACCATTGCTTCCGCCATCACCGCCGCAGAAACAGGACATCTGGTGCTGGCAACGATCCACACCAACAGTGCACCGCAAACCATTGACCGTATTGTGGACTCCTTCCCGCCGGATCAGCAGAATCAGATCCGGATCCAGCTTGCCGGAGTTCTGTTGGGAGTGGTGTCCCAACGGCTGCTGCCCCGGCTGGATCAGCAGGGGCGGGCGGCGGCATTTGAAGTCATGATCGGCACGCCGCCAGTCCTGGCATCCATCCGGGAAAACCGCACGCATCAACTGCAGTCGATCATCGAAACAAGCTGGAAAGACGGCATGTGTACTTTGGAGAAATCATTGGAAGAACTCTACTCCGCAGGGCTGATCTCCCAGGAGCAGACTCAGGCATTCAAAGCGGACTATAAACAAGTCCGGGAATTTTAGGATTTATGATGAAAAAAGCAAGTTTACTGATCACCGCACTGTTTTCAACGGCAGCCATGTTGGCGGAAAACATTCCCGTTTCCGAAAAACCCATGATCGAACAGAAGTTTTTTGAGGAACAATACAGCCTTTACCGGGCTCATTTCAGCAAAAACGCTCCGGCAAAAGTCGATCCCGCACCGCAGATGGAAAAGGAATTTCAGTTTCAGGGATTGAAAGTGCAGGTCCTCTCTTATCAGGTGGAAGCTGATGAAAGGATCCGGGGCTATCTGGTTTTTCCGGAAAAGATGACACCCGGCGAAAAACGCCCGCTGGTCCTCTGTCTGCACGGAACAAGCCTTTACGGGAAAGATGCGCCCCTGGGATATCTTGCGGCGTATGCCCCCGCCAAAAATAAAACGGAAGAAAACAAACGCATCAACCGGATGCAGGCATTGCATCTGGCACAACGGGGCTTTATCTGTTTTCTTCCGGATCGTGCCGGATACGGTGTCCGCCGTCCCCCGGAATACAAAAATATCACTCACAACGCCGCAAAAGCCCAGAATGCGTACATCAAAGAACATGCTAAAAATCATCCCGGCTGGGATTACCGCAGGGGAAAAGTGATCCATGATCTTCAGCAGGCACTGGATTTTCTGGTAAAAATGCCGGAGATCGATGGGGAAAAAATCGGCGTCATCGGCCACTCTCTCGGGGGGACCGATTCGGCAGAACTGGCGGCGGCGGACAAACGCATCAAAGCGGCAGTGGTAAGCTGCGGAGGCGGGATCACGTTCCGCCCGGAACTCTGGAATGATCCGGCAGCATTAAAGGAAGCTGTGAAAAAATTTCTCATCATGCCGGAAGAACGGAATCTTACCTTTCAGGCAATCATCCCCCGCGGGATCTTTCTGCTGGTGGGGGTGACGGATAAATACAGCCCGCAATCCATGATGCACTCCACCCGGATTTTCCGGGATTGTTACCTTGCCCGGATGTCCCGGAAAGAGTTTGAAAAGCGTCAGCCCTTTGTGGCCATGCTCCACTCTGCCGGACACGATATGCCGGAATATGTGCGGGATGCCATGTACCGCTGGCTGGAAATGCAGTTGATGAGTCCCCGCTGAATATCAATAAAATCAAAAAAAATGTTACCCAAGGAGGTTGTTTGATGAATACCGTTTCTTTTTCCTGTGAAATTCCAGTCCGCTATGATGTGGATATTTGCATCACCGGTGCAGGCCCGGGCGGGGTGGCCGCCGCAGTCACTGCAGCAAGACAGGGCGCAAAGGTCCTGCTGCTGGATGCGCACACCATGCCCGGCGGCATGAGTACCGCCGCCAGAGTTCCGGTGCTGATGACCGTTTCCGACGGGATCCGTTTGCTGCCGGACGGCTTCGGCCGGGAAATCATTGACCGCTCCACCGCCGCGGCACAGGCACACAATTTCGACAATGGCTGGATGCCCCTCCACGCCGAACAGCTCAAATGGATCTACGAAGATCTGCTGACTCAGGCCGGTGTGGAACTTCTTTATTATGCCAGACTGGCGGCGGTCCGTACCGAAAACGGCACTGTCCGGGAAACCATTTACGCCGCCCCCTCCGGCCTTTTTGCGGTAAAAGCCAAAATCTTTATCGATGGTACCGGCGACGGCACCCTCGCAACATGGGCTGGCGCACCTTTTGACATGGCGCCACTGGAGGAAATCATGCCCTCCACGCTCTGCTCCTTCTGGGCAGGGTTTGACTGGCAGGCCTACCGGGACGGCGGAGCATGTACGCATAATGATGATAAAATGCCGGATCTGCTGGAAGCGGCGTTCAAAGACGGGTCTTTAAGTACCGAAGATTTTCATCATACAGGGCTTGTCCGTAATTCCAACTTTACAGCGGGGGGCAATATCTCCCATGTTTTCGGCATTGACGGAACCGATGAGCGTTCCCTCACCCGGGGACTGGTGGAAAGCCGCCGTCTGCTTCAGGAATATGAGCGTTTTTACCGGAAAAACATTGCCGGGTTTGCCAATGCGGAGATCGTGGATTCCGGTTCGCTCCTCGGCATCCGGGAATCCCGCCGGATCAAGGGGGATTACACGCTGGTTCTGGAAGACTTTCAAAAACGCCGGGACTTTCCGGATGAAATCGGCCGCTACAACTTTTCGGCAGACATCCATCCGCCACGCCCCACCCGGGCGCAGGTGGAGGAACATAAAAAGTTTTTCCGCAGTACCGCATGCGGTCACGGCGAAAGTTACGGTATCCCGTACCGGGTACTGCTGCCGCAGAAGATCAACAATCTGCTGACCTGCGGAAGATGTGTCAGTACGGACCGGTATGTTCACGCTTCGCTCCGGGTCATTCCCGGCTGCTGGATCACCGGGCAGGCTGCAGGGATGGCCGCCGCTATGGCAGCAGACGCAAACTGCACGCCCCGGGAAATCAATGTGCAGCAACTCCGGGAAAATCTGCGGAATATCGGCGGATATTTCCACTGATCAAAATGCGCTGCTGCGCCCGCCTCCGCTTAGCTCCGGCGTGGCAAGCCATGTGCTTGGGAAACTCCGGAGCACATTGCACACACACAGCCAAGTGCCATAAGTCCTATAGGGCCTATAAGTCCTATAGGGCCTATTCCGGCATTGCCCGCACCCTGTGCATTGCACAAAGTGCCCTGCCAGCCAACAGCCCCCCCTTCTGCGCCCTGCGCTTTTGAATTTCCGGAGCGCATGGCCCTCACTGCACCCTGTGCCCCTCGTCCGTACAAGTCCGTACAAGTCCGTACAAGTCCGTATTCCCTTGCCCGCACCCTGTGCATTGCGCAATGTGCCCTGCCAGCCGGAGGGAATGTGCTTTGCTTTTTTTTGGACGCCATGCACAGGGCGCACGGGGGGAAACCTCACTTTTCCCCCCGTGTACC
>JAFTIA010000004.1 GCA_017457105.1 Lentisphaeria bacterium
GGGCCTTTTTCACGGGTTCAGCCTTGACTTCGGCTTTCTTTGCGGTTGCCTTTTTCACGGGTTCAGCCTTGACTTCCGTTTTCTTTGCGGTTGCCTTTTTCACGGGCTCGGCTTTGACTTCGGCTTTCTTTGCCGGGGTCTTTTCCACGGGCTCGGCTTTGACTTCGGCTTTCTTTGCCGGGGCCTTCTTCACGGGCTCAGCCTTGACTTCCGCCTTCTTTGCCGGGGCCTTCTTCACGGGCTCGGCTTTGACTTCCGCTTTTTTCGCAGGAACAGCCTTTTTGACTGCTGCTTTTTTCTCTTCGGAGGCCGGTTTGGATGCAGATTTGGCCTGCTTGCTGTTTTTCACAGCCGGTGCCGCTTTTTTGGCCGCACTCGCAGTTTCTGATGCTTTCTTTGCTGTCATGTTTTTCCGCCTTACAAGATTTTGACTACAAAATTTCCCAAACCGCCAACGCAGAAAATTGACAGAGAACAACACATTGTGTGCCACGGCCGGGATTATATGACCCTGATTTGCCGTAATTGATCAACTCCGATTGTTTCCTGTATCAGCGTTTTTTACCGGAATTTTTGATTCCGGACTGTAAAAAAACAAAATGTGGAATACATTATGTCGTGATCTGTTTTAACAGATGGTCACGGGATGCGGTATTCTACACCATGTCTTAAATGTTATATTATAGCAAAAAATTTCTAAAAAGCAAGCGAAAAACGGGAAAAATGCAAAAAAAAATGCAAAAAAAGTGGCAAAATGCCCTTTTGAATTTTTTGCGGCATACGCCTCCGGAAACGCCGGTGCTTTCCGGCGTGGGGGAGGCGGTTGCTCCTGTATTGCTTTTTCGGGAATTTCTGGCAGCCCCGGACAGCCCGCTGCTGGTGGCTGTGCCGGATTTGAATACGGCGGAACGGACAAGTCTGGAGTTGAAAAGCTGGAGCCGGGTCGCCGGGATCCCGCTGAAAGTCCGTTTGCTGCCGGAAACTCTGCACGGCAAAATGGTTTTTACCGGAGGCGAGGCGGGGCGGGCCCGGGCACTTCTGGCTTCCTTGACTGAACCAACGGATATTTTGATAGGAAGCGTTCACTCTCTGACGGCGGCATGTCCCCCGCCTGAAAAACTGCTGGCTTCAGAATTTACTTTGCGCCCCGGTATGCGGATGTCGCCTGCTGAATTGGCGGAAAAACTGGTGAATTTGGACTACGATGATGAATTGGAGGTTCATGTTTCCGGGGAATTTTCCCGGCGGGGCGGGTTGATGGATGTCTTTTCTCCCTGCAGCGATGCTCCCTGCCGGGTGGAATTTTTCGGGGATGAAATCGATACTTTGCGGCTGTTTTCCCCGGATTCCCAGCGTTCCACCGGGGCGGTGGAGTCTTACCGCATCATTGCGCCGCACCCCTCATCGGATGCGCTCCTTGCGGGGGAGGATGCGGTGGATTTTTTTGCCTATTGGGAAAATCGTCCCTGCCGGGTGATCTCCCTTTTTCCGGAGGAGTGCGAAAGTGTTCTCCGCGAGATGGATAACACCTCTTGCCTTGAGCGATACAGCGAGGTGATGCTTCGCCGGGGCGGGCGGCGTTTTTCGTCTTTTGCAGAAGGGGCTCCTGCCGGTTGTTTTCCGCCATTGGCTCATCTGGCGGGGCGGATGCCGAAGGAATTGCAGTATGCTACGCTGGAATTGATGCGGGACATCCTGCTGGGGCAGATCCGGCAGTGGCTGGAAATCGGCTACACGGTGACCATGCTTGCCCCGGATGAGTCCAGTTTGCACCATTTGGATGATTGGTTGGAAAAGCACGATTTGCAGTCTTCTCTTCTGGAAACGGATGTGGCATCTCCGGCTGGCGGGCTTCTTTTGCCTGCTGAAAATCAGGTGATCCTGACGGAACGGGAACTTTTTACAGTAAATGCCTTCGGGCGCAAAACTGTTTTGCCGGAAGAGGAACAGGATGCCGATGTGGAACTGCCGGAAAAGATCCTTGCCCCCTCGGAACTCCGTGAATTGGGGGAAATGCGTATTTTGAGCGACTTGGATGAGGGGGATTATGCGGTCCACATGGAGCATGGCATTTCCATTTTCCGGGGGATCACCGATTCGGTTTCTCCGCAGGGAGTCCGGCGGGAGATGATGAAACTGGAATTTGCCGGAAACACCCTTTTGCAAGTGCCTTTGAGCCGTGCCGGACAGGTGAGCCGTTATCTTGGGGCGGCGGGGAAAATCAAATTGCACCGTTTGGGCGGAAGTATCTGGAAGAAGGAACGGGAATTTGTTTCCGGAAAAGTCCGTGCGTATGCGGCAGACATGTTGAAATTGCAGGCGGTCCGGTCTGCTTTGCCGGGGATCGCTTTCCCGGCAGCCGGGCCGGAAGAAAAGCATTTTGAGGAGAGTTTTCTCTACCAGGATACACCGGATCAGCACAAGGCCTCCCGGGAGATCCGCCGGGATATGGAGTCCCGGCGGCCCATGGACCGTCTGTTGTGCGGGGATGTGGGGTACGGCAAAACGGAAATTGCCATGCGGGCGGCGTTCAAGGCTGTGCAGAGCGGGTTTCAGGTGGCGGTACTTGCCCCGACGACGGTTCTTGTCCAGCAGCACTTTAATTCTTTCCGGGAACGGTTTGCGCCGTATCCTTTTGTGATCGAGCAGTTGAGCCGTTTTTGTTCCCCCATGGAAAAGGCATCGGTTCTGGGGCACTTGAGTACAGGCGGCATCGATATTGTGATCGGCACCCACAGTTTGTGCAGTGCGCTGGTGGATTTTGCCAATCTTGGTCTGGTGATCATTGACGAAGAACAGCGTTTCGGTGTCCGGCAGAAGGAACAGCTGCGGCGGTTGCGTACCGAGGTGGATGTACTGACACTTTCTGCCACGCCCATTCCCCGGACGCTGTATCTTGCCATGGCGGGAGCCCGGGATTTAAGTACCTTGCAGACGGCTCCCCGGGAGCGTCTGCCGGTGCGGACCATTGTTGCGCCGGAAGATCCGGGGCTGGTTGCCAATGCTATCAAGGCGGAAGTTGCCCGTGGCGGACAGGTGTATTATCTTCATAACCGGGTGAAGACCATTGAAGACTGCCGGGATGCTCTGGCGAAAGCCATGCCGGGTGTCCGGTTCGGCGTGGCGCACGGGCAGATGGATGAAGCGGAATTGGCGCAAGTCATGCACCGTTTCAGTGACCGCTCACTGGATTGCCTGGTGTGCAGTACCATTATTGAGTCCGGGATCGATATACCCAACGCCAACACGATCATTATTGAGCGGGCGGACAGGTTCGGGCTTTCCCAGCTGTACCAGCTGCGGGGGCGAGTGGGCCGCCGGAATCATCAGGCGTATGCGTATATGCTTCTGCCCCGGCACAGTGTGCTTACGGGGGATGCCCGGAAACGTATTGCCGCCATCCGCCGCTGTTCCAATCTGGGGGCAGGCTTGCAGTTATCTCTGCACGATCTGGAGATCCGCGGTTCCGGGAATTTGCTGGGGGCGGAACAGAGCGGACACTTGAATCTCATCGGTTTTGATTTGTACTGTTATCTGCTCAAGCGGGAAGTGGCTCTTCTGAAAGGGGAAGTGCCGGAAATCATGGTTCCGGCGCAAATGTCGGTGGATTTTGTGGTTTACGGATATGAGGTGCAGAATGATGATCTGCTTCCGGCGGCGTTTCCTCCGTCCTATATTGACGGTACCCGTCCCCGGCTGGCGGCGTACCGGCGGCTGGACAGGATCCAGTCTGTGGCACAGCTGCAGGATTTCCGGGCTGAATTGATCGACCGTTACGGGAAACTGCCTTCCCCGGCGGAAAATTTACTGAAAATGAGTGAGATCCGGATCATCATTTCCCTTGCCGGATATGAGGAATTGAATGTGGCAGAAGGCAAAGTTTTGATCCGGTGCGGGCACGCTGTGTACCGGGAAAAGGATGGCAGGATCCCGGTAATGGATCCCCGGAATCCTGCATTTTTGCGTCTGGCACTGCTGAAAAAAATCGCCCGGGATGCGGCGGAAGACCGGTTGCGGCAGTTGGAGGAGAAGAAGAGGAGATGATCGATTTACATGTACACAGTACCGCATCGGACGGCTTGATCCCCCCGGGAGAGCTCCCGGCAATGGCGGCAAAAATCGGCCTGACAGCAGTGGCGTTGACGGACCACGATACCGTGGATGGCGTTGCGGAGTTTATGAAAGCGGCGGAGGCGTATCCGCAGGTCATGGCGATTCCCGGCGTGGAACTTTCGGTGCAGTATTGCAGCCGGGAATTGCATTTTGTGGGACTTTTTGTAGATCCGGAAAATGAAACGCTGGGGGAATACCTTGCTGCGCAAAGGCAGGAACGGGCGGAACGGGCAGAACGGATGCGGGCAAGATTGACCAGTCTGGGGTACCCCATCACGCAGGAGGAATTGTATGAAGTCTGCGGGAATGATTGCCCGGGGCGGCCGCATTTTGCGGCGATCCTTGTGCGGAAATTCGGGTTTCCGGATCTGGTGACGGTGTTTCAGAAATTGCTGAAAAACGGTGCGCCGGGTTATGTTTCCCGTTTTCTGCCTCCTCCGGCGGCGGCGATCCGTGCGATCCATGCTTCAGGCGGGGTGGCGGTGTGGGCGCATCCGGTTTACCGGGAACGGAATGAACACGCTTTTGCCCGTCGGATCATCCGTAAATTTTCTGTTCCGGAAATCGGACTGGATGCGGTGGAAGGGTATTACAGTCTTTTCGGGCCCAACGAAACATCCATGCTCCTCGGGCTGGCTTCGGAATATGATATTGCTGTATCCGGCGGCAGTGATTACCACGGCCGTCCGGAGCAGGATATCTGGCTGGGGACCGGTGCCGGGAAGCTGAAAGTGCCGGACAGTTTGCTGCCGGAACTTCTGCGCCGCCGGGATTTGCGGCGTGCGGCGGCGCAGGCAGAAAAGAATTGAAAATTTTTCAAAAATCCGCTTGCAATCTTGTTTGAGGTGATTTATGGTATAGCCGGGGAAGCCCGGGTGAGGCTGCCCGCAACTATCAAGGAGGTCAAATTATGGTCACTGGAATCGTGTTGGTCAATGTGGATCGTCCGCAGCTGCGTCAGGTCATCAATGATATGATGGCACTGGAAGGCGTGTCCGAAGTTTACGCTGTTGCCGGGGAATATGATCTGGTCGTGATGATCCGGGTCAAAACCAATGCGGAACTTGCAGAGATCATCGCCACCAAGATGACCCGTGACATCAGCGGTATTCTGCATACCAAGACACTGGTCACGCTGGAAGCGCAGGCGAAGATCGACCTTGAGAAGGTCTTTAATATTTAAGTAAGAACAGGAGAACAGAATGGGGATCGGATTGATTGTGACCCTTGTGATCGCGGCGGTCGTGGTGATGGTGGCGATCGGGATGTATAACAACCTTGTGCGTATGCGCAAACAGGTGGACAATGCCTGGGCACAGATCGATGTGCAGTTGAAGCGGCGTTGTGACCTGATCCCCAATCTGGTGGAATCGGTCAAAGGCTATGCCAAACATGAGTCCGGGGTGTTCGAGCGGGTCACAGCCGCCCGCACCCGGGCGATGGCCGTTTCCGGCAGCGGTGCGGACCGTATTGCTGCGGAAACGGAATTGAGCGGTGCGCTGAAAGCCTTGAATGTTCAGGTGGAAGCGTATCCGGAATTGAAGGCGAATACCTCTTTTCTGCAGCTGCAGGAGGAGTTGTCCGCCACGGAAAACAAGATTTCTTTTGCCCGTCAGCATTATAATGACAGTGCCACCAATTACAATACTGCCATTGCTGTATTTCCCGCCAATATCCTTGCCGGAATGTTCCATTTCCAGGATGCTTCTCTGTGGCAGATCACGGATCCTGCCGAGCGGGAAGTGCCTAAAGTTTCTTTCTGAAAAAGGTTTTGTTTATGGCACGTCGGACATTTCATGACCTGATACGCGCCAACAAACGCAACAGTGTCATCCTGATGAGCGGGATGACATTGCTTTTGTTGGGGCTGGGGTATCTTCTGGGGTATCTCTGGGGAGATGTGGAAATGGGGGTCGGTGTGGCGGTGATCACGGCGATCCTGGTTTTGTTGATCGCATGGGGCATGGGGGGATCCATGGTGATGGCTTTTGCCGGGGCGATGCCTATCGAAAAGGAAGTGGCACCTCAACTTTTCAATATTGTGGAGGAAATGTCCATTGCAGCCGGGATCCCCATGCCGAAGATTTACATTATCAATGAAGAAGCTCCCAATGCTTTTGCTACGGGGATCTCGCCGGAATCGGCATCGGTTGCGGTGACGGTGGGGCTTCTGGAAAAATTGAACCGGGAACAGCTGCAGGGGGTGATCGCCCATGAGATCGGGCACATCCGCAATTTTGATATCCGCTTTTCGCTTTTGATGGCAGTGATGGCGGGCGGGATCGTCATTTTGAGCGACATGGTGTGGCGTTCCGCCCTGTTGACAGGCGGCGGACGCCGCCGCAGTAATGACCGTGATGGTGGCGCACAGATCGTGATTCTGGTGCTGGGCGTAGCGTTGGCAGTGCTTGCGCCGCTGGCGGCGGCCATTATTCAAATGGCGGTGAGCCGGGAGCGGGAATATCTGGCGGATGCTTCGGCGGTGGAATTCACCCGCAACCCAACGGGGTTGGCGGAGGCTCTGCAGATCCTTGCCGGGGACCGTGCCCCCATGCCGGAATGTAAAGCTACTGAAAACATGTATATCGTCAATCCCAAATTGGGACTGCGGGGCGGTGCTGATTCTTTGTTCAGCACGCATCCCCCCATTGGCGAGCGTATTGAACGGCTCCGGAATTTGTTGTGAGTTTTTTTCCATTTTTGTATAATTTTCTATGAATTTTCTCAGATACATTCGACTCAATATCGCCTGGCTTGCGGTGTGTGCCGGAGGGAGTTTAGCACTGCTTTTGCGGGGATATAATTATTTCTTTTTTGAATTCAAAGAAGAGCAGGCAAAAATTCTTTTAAACGGTCTGAAACTTGCCCGGGACGGTTTTTTTCTAACGCATGGTATGGAATCTACCGTTGGATTTCCCAACGGACCGGGCATGTATCAGTTATCTGGTGTGATTGCTTTAACAGGGGGGAATTCTCCGGAATATTTTGCTGCTGCTGCTTTACTTTTTTCTATGGTTGCGCCTCTTTTCCTTGGCGTAGCGGCAGCCCGGCTGCTTAATGTCCGGATTGCATTGATGGCTGCGCTTTTGCTGGCAGGAACACCCATGCTGATTTTTCTGGGCGCAAATTTTTGGCCACAGGTTTTCCTGCCCTTTTGGGGAACGGGGATTTTTTATTTAGCAGCGGAGGCGTGGCGGCGGGGGGATGCCCGGTTCTGGTGCGGTGCGTGTGCGCTGACTGCTTTTACTGGCTCCATTCATCTTTCAGCTTTTTTTCTTGTTCCCGGTTTGCTGTTGATTTTTTTTCTTAACCGCTGGCGATGGCCGTGGTTCGTGTTGGGTGGTGCGGCAGGCGCTGTTATTTTGGCTCCGTGGTTATGGTATGTGATTTTTGAATGGGAATATCAGCGATTTGCAGATCCTTCCGCTGGGTGGTTCAAGGTATGGCATTGGTTTCGGGAAAGCATTAATTGCTTTGGCGGTGGTTTTCTGGCGGAGTATTATGGAACAGATTGGATTGAAGGTCTGCGGGAAATGTTTTCCGCTCCAGTGGCTGTTGTGCTGTTATTGGCTGGCTTACTGCCATGGATAGGGATCGTCCGCACGGTTGTAAGCTGGGCTCGCAAAAATCCTGTTCCGGTTCCAGTCCGTTGTGCTGTGATTCTGGCGGGATCGCCTTTGGTTTGTTATTTACTTCTGGGAGTGCATGTTTATTTCTTTTACCTTTTTTTGCTTATGCCTTTTTTATGTGTAGTCAGTGCGTGGGGATTGGATCGTATCAGTGCAAATATCCGGAGATTTATCGTTATTGTGTGGTTTTTTGCATCGCTTTTGATTGCAGGAGGTTCTTTGGCAGACATGGACCGGGGGGGCGGACACCCCCGTGAGTATGGCCCCAGTTACGATTTCTGGCGTTCTTTGCGGCTGGATTTGCGGGAGTTGGAAACGCAAACGGGGGCATTGAATGTGCATTTTCAAATTTCTGAACGAGCCGGAACCCGTTTTTCTTCCGGAGTTGTTCACTTTCTGTTGGGGGATTTTATGCAACGGAACGGGTATCCGATTCTGGTCAGGATTGATTATGATCCGGAAAACCGGCAGTTTGTCCGCAACTTTCTTCCCATGCGGGATATGTATCCATATAAACGCTGACAGCAAATGCTTTCCGCTTTTTTTTCACACTGCACCCTGGCGGGGGGTGGCAAAAAAACAGCAGTAAAACAGTTGTTGATCTGTATAAAACGGATCATTTACTTTCATCTGCTAGCGGCTGGCTTGCTTTATCAAAAAGTTCGCAGACTTCCTTTGAGGGAGCTTTATCCAGTTTGGAAACGATGACCGTTGCCAGCAACCCGCAGAGGAATCCCGGCAGGAGTTCATAAATATCCAGCATTTTCATGATGCCGGTGTGCGGGATAGTCAATACATTGGCAGCGGTGTACCAGAAGGCATCCACCACAAACCCGACGGCGATCCCGACCGCGGCCCCGAGGCAGGTCAGGCGTTTCCAGTAGAGCGCAAGCAGAATCACCGGGCCGAATGCCGCACCAAACGCCCCCCATGCACAGCTGACCAGGCTCATAATGCCTTTGCAATCCGGGTTGACGGCAATGAGATATGCCACTACGGCAATGATCAGAACAATGATCCGGCCTGCCCAGAGCATTTCCTTGTCGGAAGCCTGTTTCCGGAACACAGGTTTGTAAATATCTGAAGCAAAGGCAGAACTGGAAAGCAGGAGTTGAGAATCTGCGGAACTCATACTTGCCGCCAGAATGGCACTCAGGAGCAGTCCGGCGCAGAAGATGGAGAGGGAAACAAAACCTGTTGCAGAGCCGATCCAGTCAAAAATTTTGTGGATCATATTGACAAAAACCATCTGCTCATTTCCTGCGGCGGGAGCTCCGAGATAACTTCTGCCAAGCAGTCCCACGAGGACAGTCATCAGCAGAATGACAGTGATCCAGAAACAGCCGATGATCTGGGATTTTCTCATTTCTTTTTCGGATTTCACCGCAAAATAACGGATCAGGATATGGGGCATCCCGAAATAGCCCAGCCCCCAGGTGAATCCGTTGACAACGTTGTAAATACTTGTCCAGTGATCGTTTGCCCCGCCGGGGAACCAGTGGAAATAGTTTGCCGGATAAGCGGATTCCGGCTGTACGAAGCCATTGCTCTGCATCAGGAGAAATGCAATGAGGGGTATTGCCATAAGGGCCCCCAGCATGAGCATTCCCTGAAAGAAGTCCGTCCAGCATACCGCCTGATACCCGCCGAGGAAGGTGTAAAAGACGATCACTGCGGCGGCCACGGCCATGGCGTTTTTGGGATCTACGCCAATAATGGCATGGAACACCAGCCCGCAGGCGTAAATACTGCTTGCGGCGTAAATGCAGTAAGTAATCATAAAGATAAGTGCCGCAATGATTTGCAAGGATTTGGACCGGGTGAGAAAGCGGTTGGTGAGGAATTGGGGAATGGTGATGGCATCTCCGGCAAGGATGGAAAACCGACGCAGTTTGGGCGCGACCAGGAGCCATGCGGCGATGGTTCCCGCCAGCAACCCGATGGCGATCCAGATCTGACCCATGCCGAGCAGATAAATGGCGCCGGGGAGGCCCATCAGCACCCATGCACTCATATCGGAAGCCCCGGCGGAAAGGGCGGAAACCCATGCATTCATACTGCGGCCGCCGAGGAAATATTCTTTTTCTCCGGCATCATTTTTCAAACTTTTGCTGAAAAAATAAATTCCGATACCGATAATGGCGAGAAAATAAACACCAACGGCCCCAAGTCCTTCCCACTGCATACTGTAAACTCCTGTTTTAAAGTTAAGGCTCTGTGCTAAACATAGACTGATATTATGGAGCGCAGACGATTTTTAATCGTCAAGCGACGGGTCAAGGGGCAACCGCCCCTTGCGGGGATTTTTAAGGGCGAGCAGCCCTTAAATAGCAAGCCCCGGCCCCCCGCTCCAATAAAAA
>JAFTIA010000009.1 GCA_017457105.1 Lentisphaeria bacterium
AGTTGTGATTTGATGTTTTTCTGAAGTGTGTTATATTTCTGCAAAGAATGTGGTGATACTCCCAGCAGTTGTGATTTGATGTTTTTCTGAAGTGTGTTATATTCTGAACAAATGGCGGCTCTTGATGCAATTAGTTGTGATTTGATGTTTTTCTGAAGTGTGTTATATTTCAGCGGTCTTGCCGACATACGCCACATTAGTTGTGATTTGATGTTTTTCTGAAGTGTGTTATATTCCCGTCAATGGTGTAGTCGGATAACAGCAAGTTGTGATTTGATGTTTTTCTGAAGTGTGTTATATTATTGATGGTATAACATCTTTAATATAAGTCGCTTTAGTGTGATTTTTCGAGCACGGATTTTTGATTTGTTTTGATATCATGGTCGATAAAATTGAAATTATGGGTGATGATTCAGAACAATTCCAATTGTGCCGGAGCCGGGGGCGGAGCTGTAGATTTGCTGCCGATAAAAGTATATGTGTCTCCAAACTGGCGGTCGGTTATGCACAAAACAGAAACGACTCCTTCTGGCGGAACGGCGTTTTTAATTCTCCTTATATGCACATTTGTATTAGCAAATGATGCACAATGGCGGATGTAAACAGAATATTGAAGCATGGAAAATCCATCTTGGATCAGCGTTTTTCTGAATAAAGTCGCGTTTTTTCGTTGTTGTTTCGTATTTGTAGGCAAATCAAACATGACATAAATCCACATATATTTATACCTGTTCAATGCGTTATATTCAGCAGGCATCAAGTAAACTCCGGATATATGATTTCTTTTTCTTTTTTCAGAAAACATTTGGCTAGCGAAGCCGTTGTATAAGATAATGCATTAGCTAGGGGGCGTCTTTCTCCGGAAATTAAAATATCCCTGGTCAAAAGGTGCAGTAATTTTGCCTTGTGATCTCGCCTTAACTCATCTGTACAAAAAAAATTGCGGTTTTCAAAAATTACTTCATCTACGAACGGACGGTATGGTTCCATAATATCATCAGCAAGAGCAAAGGCATTATATTGATTGCAATGGTGTATTCCATTGATGCAAAGCATTCCTGATCCAACTATCGCCCTAGCGGTTGCCGCACGTAAAATCGCATATCCGTAATTAAGAGCGTTGTTGGGCGGGAGTCCATATCTGTCTCTGGAAAAATTTTCCATTATTCCCAGTTGTTTGAAATAAAATCTTGCTCCAGTTGCCTCTTTGTTGTCTCTGTCTTCATTTTTTACAGCCCTGCTTAAAACTTCGATGTTTTTATATTCCAGATTCAATCTTTTGAGACATTTTGCCTGATTTTTTAATTTTGCTTGTATAGTCTGTTTCCACAAACGACCGCGCAATGCGTTGCTGGCTGTTAATTGCGAAGAAATAACAGCGGCAGATAGCGAATTGGCTGAATATGGCACCAACTGGCCGGATGGCATATGGGACGCATCGCATATAATTATTGCAACATTGTTTTCGACAAGCATGTTCAACGCATATGATGTTATCTGCATCTGCTGAGATTCAATAACAATAAACCCAATATCCTCTATTGCAAAGGTGTGTTTGCCTACTACAGAATCAATTGACTCATACCTCAATAAATTTTCCTTTATGGATAGATTACCGCCTGTTGAGAAAAACAGTGTGCGTTTTAACATATTTTACTCCTTGAAGATAATTTCTCCATTTATTGAGATGTCAAAATCAATTCCGGCAAATAATGTATGGTTTTGGTATGTACTTTGACTGAGGCACAGAAGAGGAACGCCCGTTTCCCATTCAATGTTGTATGATTCTTGCAAATATTTTTTGGCGCGAGCTTCCCGATGCCAGCGTAAACAAATTCGAAGATCCTTTTTTAATTCGGTAACGATATATAAGCGTTTACTGAGCTGTTCTTTCGGCATTATTTTCAACTCTTCCGGGGCATTTCGGTAAAATAATACCGCAACGCCTGGATTGATTATGCCAACGAAATCTCCTTTTTCATCGCGCATCTGCGGTGGAATATAATCCGGCGAACGATGTTCTTTAGCCCATTCCCACAACGAAATAGGTTCATAATGGTAAGTGTGTTGAGTTGTCGGAGTTTTATTATCTCGATAAAGGGCGATCATAAAATTTCCGCCTTTAGCCGTTTCTGCATAATAACTATTTTTGTATTCTTTTGTGCTGATATAACTCTGCCTTTTAATAGGCAGCAGAGTTCTTTTGTTTTCTTGGATTTTCCAAGCTCCATCATCTTGTTTTTTGATCTTGATATCCCTATAAATTCTGACTTTTTTAATGACAGGGCCATTGAATGAGCCATCTTTCGTCTTCATGTAAAATGCAGTAGAAAATATATCTTTAAATATTACACCTGTTTGCATCTTTGAATTAGCTTGAGCAATAATTGATTCTCGAACTGTTTTATCAACGATAAGTTCAAATGAATCCATTGTTTTAAAATAATCAGCATTCAATGGAGTACGAAGTACTGTGCGAATATTTTGTTTGTTATCCATTATTTTGCCGTAATAGGTTAAATCATGCAGTTGACCGCGGACGGTATCGCCGGCGGCCTTGACATTTTTCACGATATCTCCATCTTTGGTCTGGAGAGGAGATGCAAGGTAAACCTTGTTTCGTTTTGTTTGTTTTGTTTCATTGTGTTTTTTTAGGTGTTTAACTAATACACCTTCAACCGTTTTGCGAACATCTTCAGGGAAGGTTGGCCAGGGATATGTTAATTCTAACGCCAGTTTCCCTCCACTGTAAGATTTTTCGTCATGATAAGCACAAGATATTTTGTTTAATGCATCTCGATCAAGAGCGGCAATAACTAAAGCATCAATTATGTGATGTGTATAATCTATACGGTCTTTCTTTGCTGATTGCTCCTGCAAGCCCCACTCTTTACGAGCGAAGGCTGTTGCTGTTCCGCTGTTTGCAAAAACATTTTCGTATCTTGATTTTAGAAATTGCAATGCATGCCTGGTCATTACTCCTGTTGCCGCCAGTTGCCGACGACTGAAATCACCATCTAATTCTTCACGGCAAATCGTGAACGATAGAAGCTTTTTTCGCCAATATTTCCTTTTTTCATATGTTTCTATCACTTTTTGTCTGGCTTCTGCACGTGCCGGTGATGATGGGGGAGTTGATTTTAATTTGTTTACCGCTGCAGCATGAGCTTTTTCGGCATTTTCAAGTTTTTCATAAAAACCTGCTGTCGCTAAATTATTTTCTATTGTATCAAATCCCAATGCTGGAATATTGTAATTCGGACATTCCGTGGGCAATTTGCCGATTTTAATATCTCGATTATATGTACTGTTGCAAAGGGTCAGATTTTCCAAATTATTTTCGCCCCCAATAGAGCGGGGGATCGTATGTTCTATATCAAGTAATTTAAACTCATTGGTGAAAATTTCACTTTGCGTAATCATTTTTCCGGTATACAGGCAGCGGTGATTTTGTTCCTCCCATAACCGCCAACGCAAAATCTGCTCATCGGAGGGGATGATGTTATATTCGGCAAATTCCTCAATTGCTTGTTTGCGCAATTTTTCATTGTCGCGTTGTATTCCTGCGATTGCCATACGCGTGGCTTTATCATTGACACTGCGGGCAAGTTCAATATGGATTTCTGTTTTTTCATCTATCTTTCCAGTTTTACGCAAATCATTTACCAATCTGCGTAAGATGGTCAGAGAACGGTGTACCATCGGATTATAGATCATGCCGAGGTCAATATGCGGCAATTTGCAGTCATCATCAAAAACTGCTTCATAATTTGAAGGTTCTTTAAATTCATAAAGAGCATTAACTTGAGATTGCGTGCACTGCCATTTTTCTTCAAGGAGCTGTTTAAATCGGGCTGTCAAGCTGAGCAAATGCTTTTTTTCGTGCGAAGCAAGGTTGTTTTTCTCCCAGTTATAGTCATCAAGGCATTGTTCAAAATCAGCAAGAACTTCGTCCTTGACAGATATGTATCTTTCATGCCCGAAAATATCTGGTAGTTTGGCAAGAAGTACTGCGTATGGTTCAATATATCCGGCTTCCAGGAACGGTAATATTTTTTTGATGGCATATAAACTGTACTTTGCATACCCTTCTGCAATATTTATCTTTATAAATTTATCTGCTTGTTCATCTGATAATCCAAGACGTTCTCGTGCGAATTTTTTGAATGCGATGCTTTCTCCATCAAAATCACACTTAAAATATTTTAAGCCGTCAAAGACCGTTTGAATGTCCATCACCTTTTCATGTTGTTTCACATCAAGATAATTACGCGTCCAGGAGAATATATTTTCGCAATCAAGAATATTCTGCAGTTGATAAATTAATGCGGAAGAAGAGCACGATTGGTCATCTCGATAGTTAAATTCGGTCAATTTCCCCTTGAAGAATTTTTTATTCAGAGTACTTTTGATTTTTTCAAATTTGAAACTTGGGCTTTTGACCATAAAACACGATAAGGCTGTCTGCCGCTCATTAAAATCAAGAAAGCGTTCTGGAGCACCATCAACCCTGACTTTTATAGTATTTACGAAGCAATACATCCTGTATTTTTCAAAAAGAGGGTGAGCCTTTAATGCTCTTGAATATTTTTTCTCAAGAGAACATTTACCAAGAAGAAAACTTTTTGTGCGTAAGGGGCGTTGTAAGAAGAGCGCATCGTATAATTTTTTTCTTAATTCGCTATTTATTCCCTGCGTTTTACATATTTTTTCAAATTCAGGTATATAATGTTCCACTCGTCCGCATTTTATAATACCGCGAATTTTTGAATTTTCTTTTGCCAGTTCATATAGATGTTGCCCCAGTGTCTGACCTGTTAAAAGCAGGTTATCATTCAAATTTTGGATTTTATTTTTTAATTCGCTGGTTTCTTTGGCATTGCAGGCGTTTTGATCCTTTTTTGAACTTTTAACTCCACGGCGAATTGCAATATGATAAAAGGCTCGTCCAAGTTCTAGCGGATTAATTTTTTCTGTTGCCGCTTTTGCCCGGAAATAGTACGGATTGTTCTCTTGAGTGCTGTTCAACCAATTGATAAAGTTCTTGTTGTTTATGGGGAAATCCCCCCGCCTTATCCAGCCTTGCAACTCGGGGAGAGTTAAAGGACACATGCCGTTTTCAAGCAAAATTTTTAGAGTGTGATATTTTCTCAATCTGCGGCGGAACTTGAGGCGTCTTGCTGCGCGAAAAGCAGTTCTTTGGGCGGCGGGTGACTTATCCGCTTCTCTGCCTTGATCTAGAGGTATGCCTTGGTCAAAAATCAGAACGCCGCAAGCAATAATTTTATTTCCTTCAATGATAGCCCAACCCAGAGAGTTTGTTCCTAAATCTATCCCAAGAACTCGCTTCATAAAATACCTCTTTTTTTTATAATAATGCTTGATATTTTATTTTTTACTGCTATAGTACAGTTAAACATCTTATCACAACAAGGCTATATGCCGTAGGTGATACACCTGTTATCCCGGTCATTCAGTTGGCCGGGATATTTTTTATGCTTGTTCATTAAATATACTTGCCCTACTGGACATTTTGTGTCCACTCTGTTTTGGTTTTGCAATTTTTTTTTGATTTTTTTAGCCAGATGGTAAATGGCTGCTGAAAATCTCTGTTTCAATCCGTTCTTATCCGTTTTTTACCGTTTGGCGGGGAGGACCTCCAGCCAGTAATTGTTGGGCACACTTGTCATAACAGATAGTTCCCCATTATTCATCTTTTGGACGGTTGCGGAGCGATTCTTCAAGCAGTTTCAACTCCTGTAAATCTTCCCAATCAGCCTGTTTGGCAGCTTCTGTTTTACGCCTTTGGTTGAATACTTCGTAGCGTTCGCTTACGATTGTTTTCATCTCATTATTGCTGATTGAACCCGCGTTGTTCAATATTTCAAAACCGTTGAACTCCAATAACTGATTGACATTATTCCGCCAAAAATTCATGGTTAGAGAACGACGATTTTTGATCCGCAATTCAGCCGACTCCAAAAAGATCATGACCAGGCGGTTGAGCGAATCGATTTCATCGTTGTTCAAAAAGTTTTTGGCAATGAATATATCCCCTTTGCGGACGATCGATCCAGCCCAACTGGTCGCACCGAAATTTGGCAGTTCGGCTTGGGCTCGTTGAACAATGATCTCTGCAGCTGTAAGATGAGTTACCGCATAAAGCAGTTTATTCTGCGTTTCAGCAAAGAACATCTGGGTCGATTTGTCAGTAGCATCGTAATCACTGCTCAAACTGAATAATTCCCGAACCTTTTGGTAAAAACGTTTTTCCGAAGCCCGGATCTCCCGGAGGCGTTCCAGCAATTCATCAAAATAATCAGGGCGACCGTCAGGATTTTTCAAACGGTCATCGTCAATGACAAAACCTTTCCGCATAAATTCAACAAGATTGCGGTTCGCCCATTGCCGGAATTGCACGCCCCGCTTGCTCCGCACCCGAAACCCAATGGCAAGGATCATATCAAGCGAGTAATAGGCAACATTGTAATCTTTGCCGTCGGCGGCAGTTGTTAAATAAAACTTAACAACTGAATTTTTTTGCAACTCGTTGTCTTCAAATATGTTGGATATATGAGTTGATATATTTGCTTTAGAGGTGGCAAAAAGTTCGGCAAGCTGATTTTGGTTCAGCCAAACGCTGCCGTCTTTAGCCAATAAAGAGATATTCGCCTTGCCGTCAGCGGTTGAATAAATGATGATTTCTTCTGAACTATTGTCCATACTATTGTCTTTCTGAAAATCATCAATACCGGTTTTCCGGAATGACTTCAAGCCAGTAGTTGTTCGGGTCGGTTACAAAATAAATTCCCATTTCCGGGTTTTCAAAACAGATACAGCCCATTTCTTCGTGGCGTTTGTGCGCTCCTTCGTAATCATCCACCTTGAACGCCAGATGGAATTCATTATCCCCCAAATCGTAGGGCCTGTCCATTTCCCGCAACCACGTCAATTCCAACTGATGGCTGCTGTTGCCGTCCTCCAGATACACAATGATAAAACTGCCGTCTTTCGCTTCGATCCGCCGTACTTCGTGCATATCAAAAGCATCCTGATAAAATTGAATACTTTTAGCCAGATCAAAAACATTCAGATTGTTGTGGACCATACGGAATTTCATTTTTTATACCCCTTTTTTTATTTCTTCTCTGGCATGATGGTAAAGTTGTCGATCCAATAGCAATCCCCCGGTTTGCCGTTGACGGCAGGTGTCCAGAACCGGCAGAGCGAAAGCATTTTTACATTCGGAAAATGTTTCCGGATCGCCCGCACATCCACCGTGACTGTGTGCCATTTATCATCATCAATCAGGGGGATCAGATTCATATTGATATATTTGGTGTATTTTGATTGCGTACTCAATGCCGGACTTCCTCCCAGAAATACCACCGGCGGATTTTTTGCTCTGCCGATCATGGATGTTTCGTGTATGGAGACCCTCACCGGAACCCCTTTCGGGACACGGTAGGAGAAGCGGAGATACGGGAATCGGTCGATCATCCAGTTCGCCGGAACTATGTGGGTGGAAAGCTGGGAGCCACCGTCTTTTTTGCCGTAACTGTTGGGGCGGTAATAAACTTTCCACGAGCCTTTCCCCGTTGCCGCCGTCGTCAGATCGTGTTTTGCCGAACTGTTGGGTTTCCGGGTGTGATTCCAGAAATAGAACCAGTCTTCCAGTGAATTTTCTTCAAAGGTGCAGTTGATCACTGTTTTGACTGCGGTATCCATTTTTTCGATCCGGTACTGCGACGGATCAGTAGTCGGTCCCGTTTCCATTCCGCGCTCAAAACACCCCAGATCCGGGGCTTTGCCCGCATAAGGCAGGTTCACTGCATCGCCTTTTTTTACCGTGACCCGACGGTCCAGCACCAATATTTTTTCTTCCGGCAGGTTCAAAATCACTTTGGCTGTGACTTTGTCCGGCCCGATCATCAGCGTATCTCCGGATTCGCCGGGAATGCTGTACCCGTCATAAAAATAACGGGTGTCCTTTACGCTCAAATAAATCCCGCTGCTGTCCTCTGTTGCCACGGTCAGCGGTTCCGCACGGTCCACTGCCGCACTGGCGGCTTTCAGGCGGTAATTGTCTTTTTCGGGATTTTCAAAGCCGGGATCTGCATCAAAGTTGCCGGAGAACTGTGCCGGCTTGTCCTTTTCCGCGGCTTCCGGAGTGTAGGTGTCCACCTGCATCCAATTCCATTTGATGGTCTTGTCCCCGGGCGCATTTCCCCGGAGCAGATTGTTGCGGAAACAGTTGTCCGGCGCAATGTTGCGGGTCAGCAGCAAAGCCGTGCCGTCCGCAGGATTGTTGGCAGACATGATGTTGTTTTTCACCATATTTCCCTGTACCATGAAACTGCCGTCCGGCGTTTTCATATCTACCATTTGCCATGCCGCATCCTGATTGTAGTGCCATGTGTTGAAATAGAGGCAGCTGCGGCGCATCATCTGCATTGGAGAATCTTTATAACGGTATGCATTGATGATAAGCGGGCAGGAGTTGTTACGGATCATCAGGTTATAGCGGAAGATCCCGTCGATCGTAAAAAGTTTCGCCCGGCCGTCAAAAGAGCCGGAGCCTTCGTAACTGTTGGTGATGATGCACCGTTCCACCAGAATATTTTTTGTGGAGAAAAATTCAAAATTTCTGCCCCAGCGGCAATCAAAAACGCAATCACGCACCACGTTGTTCGAGCTTGTGCGGGCAATTCCAAGCGGACGGTGCCCGTTACGGCTGAAATAGATCCGGCTGAAAACCGTGTGGGTCACAAAATCATTGTTCCACATATCCCCGGAGACCTGTCTGTCGCTCCCGCGAGCCTGACTGCGGAAAACTTTCAGATTATCAAATTTGCTGTAATGAACATTGTTGCAGCGGATGGGGTTGGGGATCGTTGCCAGTTCCATGTGGCAGTTCTGCACCGTGCAGTACCAGGCATTCTGCACCAGAAGCCAGCGGCGATCAGGCTTGACATCAAACTTGAAGCCATCCAGCTGCACATAATGGCAATCCCGGATGACAACCGTGTATTCCCGGGATTTCCCCCCTGTAAAAACGGCCTGACCCGGTTTTTCTGAACGGAAGATGATGGGTGCTTCCGGTGTGCCGGAATGGGTGATATCCATATTTCCTTCATAACGCCCCGGCTTGAAAAGAACCGTTGTCCCGGCTGTGACTGTGCTGGCTTTGGCAAGCGTTTTCCACGGCTTTGCTTCCGTGCCCGGGTTTGCGTCATTGCCGTCCGGCGCCACATAAAAAATTTGGGGTTTGATGGCCATGCGGGCGGGCGGCGTGTAAGTGATTTGCTGTTGCGGGAACGGTTTGTCGGAAACTTCCCCTTCCATGCCATAGATCGTTGTGGTGTTGATGGCGGGTTTCATGGAGTAGAAAAAGATCGTCACCCGCTCCGCGCCCTGCGGCACAGGCCCGAATGACACAGTCGTTTTGCCGGTGGGGGAAATCAGTGCTTTGCCGGCTCGTTTGTGGATTTTTCCGCCATAATATGCCGTGACCTCCATGCCGCGCAGGGGTTCCGGTGTATGACTTACCGTAAATTTGTAATGTTTTCCTGTTATGACCGGGAAATTTCGGCTGACTCCAGCTTCCGCACCATGGGAGTTGTCTGCGATTTTGATGCCGCCCTTGACGGCTGTAACAGAACACTTCGCTTTTTCTTTCGCCGCCCCTGTGAGGTATGCCCGCCACCCGTCCGGCAGTGCCGCCGCATTCAGGCAAAGACAGATCCCCAAAAGATAACACGCTGACAACCAAGCCGTTTTACGCATCATAGAACCCTTTCTTTTGTATTGGATTTGAAAAAAGAAACATTGATGTACTATACCAACTGCTGGCATTTTTTCAAGTCACTGCTGTTGTGCAGTAGAGAATTTCGGGAAAACCCGTTCCGGCTCTTGAAAATTACCGCAAGAAGGGTTATATTACACATTATTTATTGAAGTACAGTCTGTAAGTAGACATTAATTATTAAAAAAAGGAGAAAAATTATGATGTTGACACTGTTTACTGCCGCTGCCGCCCCTGCTGCTGCCGGAGCTTCCGCTCAAGCCGCCCCCGCCGGTGGCGGTCTGATGGGTATGCTGCCCATTTTCATCATTTTCGGTGTGATGATTTTCTTTATGATGCGCAGCCAGAAGAAGCAGCAGCAGAAGCGTGAACAGATGCTTTCCAAGATCGCCAAAGGCTCCAAAGTCGTGCTTGCCAGCGGGTTCCTCGGCACCATCGCCGAAGTCCGCGAAAAGACTTTTCTGGTGGAAATCGCCAACAATGTCCGTGTGGAAGTCGTGCAGGCCGGTATCGGTGATGTGATCCCGGAAGAAGCCCCGGAAAAGAAGTAACGCCTCCGGAAATAGGAGAATGGCAACTATGAATAATCGCCCCTGGATGCTGCGGGCAGCTATCGCAGTCATCGTGATTTTGGTTTTTGTGTGCTCCATGTACCCGCTGATGCAGCGGGATTTCTACGAAACTTTCCGGAAACTGCTGGCGGATCCCAAAGATCCTGTGGCGGAACAGCTGATCGCTGATGCCAAAGCCATGCAGCAGAAAAATCCGGAACTCTTTGCTTCCCAGGCTCTTCTTGCGGCTACGGAAAGCAAAGGGATCGTGCTGAAAGATCATTTGAAAGACAAGTCCCTGACCGATAACCGGGATGTGATGAGCCGTGTCCGCAAGGATGCTTCCAGCTCCATCCGTCTGGGCTTGGACCTGAACGGCGGTGTGGAATTTATGCTCCAGCTGATCCCCGATCAGGAATTTCTGGATCGCCTCGGTGCCTCCGAAGGTGCCGGTGACCGCGAGGAAGTGGAAGCCCGTATGACCAGTGAATTCAACCGTTACCGGGATATCGCCATCGAAATCCTGCGTAAGCGTTTGGAAGGTCAGAAGATTTTTGAAGCGGAAATTTCTCCGACCGGCGACCGTTATGTTTCCATCAAGGCCCCGATCGTTGCCAAGGATGAAAAGGTCAAACTCCTGAACCTGATCTCCATGAGTGCCAAACTCCGGTTCCGTCTGGTTCACCCCGAAAATCAGTCGCTTGTCAATGCTTATCTGGAAAATCCGGATGCGTTCACCATGCCCATCGGCTATGAATTGATGAGCACTTCCGAATTCCGTCCCGGCCAGAAGCCGCTGGTCCAACACTACTTTGTGAAGTATGACTGGGTCATGGACGGCAAAGGCGTCCGGGATGCGTTCCCGGTGCGGGATCAGTTCGGCCAGCGGCAGATCTCCCTTTCTTTCAACCCCGAAGGTGCGGACCGTTTCGCCCGGGTGACTACCGAAAATGTGGGCCGCCAGCTTGCCATCGTGCTGGACGGCAAACTTTATTGCGCCCCCAATATCAAGGAACCCATTACCGGCGGTAATGCCTCCATTTCCGGGTCCTTCTCCGAAGAAGAATGCAAGAACATTTCCGATGCTCTTGTTTCCGGCAGTTTCCCCTTCCAGATCAAGGTGGATGCCGTGTTTGACACCGACCCGAAACTCGGTGCGGACAACGTTTCCAATGGCGTGTGGGTCGCCTTGTGGTCCATGGCAGGCGTGATCGTCTTTATGGTTGCCTACTATCTGGTGGGCGGCGTGATCTCCGTGATCGCACTGATCATCAATTTGCTGGTGCTGCTGGGTGCCATGGCGGCATTTGATGCCACGCTGACACTGCCCGGTATCGCCGGTATCGTGTTGACCATCGGTATGGCGGTGGACGCCAACGTGCTGATTTTTGAACGCATCCGGGAAGAACTCAAAAACGGCAAGTCCCTGATCCCCGCTGTGGATGCAGGTTATCAGAACGCTCTTTCTGCTGTTATCGACTCCAACTTGACGACGTTGATCACCTCCGTGATCCTGATGTCTGTCGGGACCGGTGCCATCAAAGGGTTTGCTGTGGCATTGAGCATTGGTATTCTTTCCACGCTCTTTACCGCACTTTTCCTGACCCGTTTGATGTTTGACATTCTCTTCATGCTGTTCCCGAACATGCCGACCTTGAAGATGAACCAGTTCTTTTCTGCTGCTAATGTTGACTTCAAGCGGTTGTGGAAGATCTTTATGCCTGTTTCTGCGGCTCTGGTACTGGCAAGTTTTGCCATTTTCTGCGTGAAAGGCTCCTCTATGCTTGGGGTGGACTTCACCGGTGGTACGCAGGTGATGTTTGACTATGTCAAGCAGGTTCCCGCTGCCGAAATGGAAAAGGCCTTGAACTCCATCAACTATAAAGCCGTGGTGACTTACAAGTCCAGCGCATCTGCGCAGGACAGCCGCAAGGTGGAGATCCTGATCCGTGACGATATGACGCAGAAAAACAGCAATCCGAAAGAAGTTCTTCAGAAATATCTGAATGAACGCTTCCCGGAAGCCCAGTTCACCGGCGGGCAGGAAAATTCTGTTGGCGGTTTGATCGGTTGGGAATTCAGCAAATATGCTATTATCGCCATCATCCTTTCCACCATCGGTATCGGTGCGTATGTGACATTGCGTTACGAATTGTCTTATGCTGCGGCAAGTATCCTTGCCCTGCTGCATGACGTGATCATCGTTATGGGGCTCTATATCCTTGTCGGCCGGACGATTTCTCTCTCTGTGGTTGCCGCTATTCTGACGGTTCTCGGGTACTCCATCAACGACAAGGTGGTGGTTTTTGACCGTGTCCGTGAAAACGTTAAGAAAGATCCCAAGGCGGATTATCTGACAACCGTGGTCGGTTCCATCAATCAGACATTGAGCCGTACGGTGCTGACAAGTTTGACCACATTGATCGTGGTGGTGGTGCTTTTCATCTGGGGCGGTATCGCCATCAATGACTTCGTGTTCATCATGCTTCTGGGTATCATTGTAGGGACCTATTCCTCCATGTTTGTGGCTGCGCCCACCGTGGTTTGGATCCGTACCCGCAAGAAGCATCAGGCGGCTCTTCCTGCAAAAGATGCCGGGAAGTGATTGCACCATGGATCTTGCCGGAAAACGGGTTCTGATCACCGGCGGTGCCGTCCGTGTGGGGGCGGCACTTGCGGAAGGATTTGCCCGTTCCGGTGCCAAAATTTCGATTCATTACCGCCGTTCTGCTGAAGAAGCGGAACGGCTTCTTTGTACCCTGCCGGGGGAGGAGCACGACTGCATTGCGGCGGATCTTTCTGACCCGGAAGAGGCTCAAACGCTGATTGCCCGTACGGGGCATTGCATTGATATTCTGGTAAACAATGCTTCTTATTATGTACGGGATGCCGCAGATGCGGCGGTTTGCAGGCAGGTGAATGTGTTTTCCCCCGTGGAATTGATGACGCAGTTTTCCGCACAGGAAGGGCTGGAAAACGGTGTTATTCTGAATTTTCTTGACGGGGCAGCTCTGCGGGCTGTGCCGGATGGGGATTTTTATACCGCAAGCCGGGTGGAATTTGCCCGGATGACGGTGGAGTTCGCCAGGCGTTTTGCCCCGAAGATCCGGGTCAACGGCATTGCTCCCGGTCCGGTTCTGCCTCCTGTCTGGCTGCCGGAAAGCCGCATGGCAAATATTTCACAGAAACTGCCCCTGAAACACCCTGTGGATTTAACGGAGCTGGTGGAAACAGCATTGCTTTTGTGCCGTGCGGAATCCATGACGGGGGTGCTGCTTCCGGTGGATTGCGGGTTGCATCTTACCTGATTTCAGTATTCCGGAAAGTCACCTTCTATAGCGGTGATTTGATCGGCCGGGATGAGTGTGCCGTCCTCCATGGCGATCCATTTTTTCTGCATGGAAAATTTCTGCACCACCCCGGAAATTTCTTTGATGCATCCGCCTGATTTTCTTTCATCCGGAACAAAATAGCGGATTTTTACTTGCATTTTTTCTGCAGAATGGCAAGAAAGCCAGTTCAGTTTCCGGTCCAGTTGAATCAATTCGGCTTCGTCCAGCATTTCTTTCTGATCGGTCAGCCGGGCGGTTTCCGCCACGGCATCATCGTAACCTGTCAATGCTGCAAACGGGGCAAATTGTGCCGCCCGGTTCTGCATGGGCATGGGGGGATGATTGCCGGAAACATGATGCGGCAGATGGATGATATCCTGATACGGATTCATTTCTTTTTCCAGATCAGTTGATAGTTCAATATGACCAGCAGGATCACTGCCAGTCCGAGTCTGCTGCAGATCCCCCATGGCGTACGGTTGTAAAAAGGCAGCAAAGATTTTGCTGTCCCGGCGGCGATCACCAGCAACAGGATCACGGAGTACAGGATTTTCTCCCGGATCTTCATTTTTTATGACCTCCAATTTGTTGATTTCTTTCCCGGGCGGTTGCCCCCTCCTGCAAACTCATGGCTTTTAAAACAGCGTTTTTGCCGAATTTTTTCTTGATTTTCAGCAAAGCCTGTTGAAGACGGTGTTCTTTCGCTTCTTTTTCTTTTTGGATGGATTGCTGTTCATTATCGGCAAAAAGATCCTGCTGCTCAAAGAGGTTCTTTCGGGCAAGATCGCTTTGCAGCAGAACATGGTTGGCAGTTACCGTCAGTTTGCGGACAAGCAGTTCCGGGGCGGCGACCCGGTTAAACAGGTCCAGCATCCGTTCCTGCAGATATTGTGCTGATGCCGTGTGTCTGCCGAGCTGGATGGAGCCGTGAGCATCCTGCGGCGAGCGTCTGCCGTAGGGATCCACTTTTACCGCTCCGCTGTACGTTGTCCGGGATGAGGCGGAAAGATTGGCGGCATCGTAGGCAATATTCAGGACGAGCTGGTCGGTCACAAGTCCTTTTTCCACCAGATCCAAAGCAAGTTGGTCCACCATTTCCATCACTACCAGACGGGCCTTTTCATATTCATAAGGTTCCTGCAGGACCTGGCCGGAACTGAGGCTGTTGTTTTCCGGCTTGTAATTTTTGATATCCGCAATGGTACAGGGTTCCCAGCCCCATGCGTGATCGATCAGGAGTTCCGCATTCACGCCGAACATCCGGTAAAGGAGTTCTTCATTTTGGACGGACATCCGCGCCACATCCCCCATGGTCCGCATCCCGGCGGATTCCAGTTTTTCGGCGTAGCCTTTTCCGACCCTCCAGAAGTCCGTAAGCGGGCGGTGCTGCCAGAGTTTTTCCCGGTAAGTTAGCTCATTGAGTTCTGCAATACGGACACCGTCTGCATCGGCAGGAATGTGTTTGGCTTCGATATCCATAGCGATTTTGCAGAGATACAGATTGGGGCCGATCCCGGCAGTGGCGGTGATGCCGGTTGTCTGCAAAACGTCCCGGATCACTTTCCCGGCAAATTCCCGGGCTGTCAGATGATAGAGTTTCAAATAATTTGTTGCATCAATAAAGACTTCATCAATGGAATAAACATGGATATCTTCCGGCGCGATGTATTTCAAATATATGCCATAAATGGCGGAACTTACTTCCATATAACGCCCCATACGGGGAACTGCAACGATATAATCCAGTTCCAGAGCCGGATTCTGTTTCAATTCCACTGCACTGGCTGATTTGCCGGAAAAACATCTCCGGGGTGCTTTGCTTTTGCGGGCAAGGTTGATGTCCCGGACTTTCTGCACGACTTCAAACAACCGGGCCCGCCCGGGGAGTCCGCAGGATTTGAGAGAGGGGGAAACTGCAAGGCAGATGGTCTTTTCCGTCCGGCTTGAGTCAGCCACCACAAGGTGCGTTGTCATGGGATCCAGTTTGCGGTCCGTGCACTCCACAGAGGCGTAAAAGGATTTCAAGTCGATGGCGATGTAAGTTCGTGCCGTCATCAGTCCACCCGGGGCGGCAGCTGTTTTTTATCTGTTCCGGCAGCTGGACTGCTGATCACAATGGAAACGGCTGAAAGAATGATGATGATCCCGAGAATGATTTTCCAGTTCATGGTTTCGTGAAAGAAAAAAGCGCCGATCACGACTGCCGTAACCGGTTCCAACGCTCCCAGCACAGCTACGGTTGTCGGGCCGATGCGGCGTATGGCAAGTGCCGTAAAGAGGAAACTGCAGAGCGATGGAAAAAGGGCAAGCCCCAGCGCATTCCCCCACGCTTTCACGCTGGGGAGCATTTGCAGATCCAGCCCCATTTTCAAAGGGATCAAAAAGACCGGGACGGAAAAAAGCAATGCGTAAAATGTCAATGTACTGTCCGGCAATTCCCGGAGTTTGGATTTTTTGAGTGCAACCATGTAAATGGCGTACACCAACCCGGAAAGCAGGAGGTAGATGATCCCTTTGAGGGGGACATGACTGCCCGTTCCCGGCTGGCAGAGCAGTGCCACGCCGCCAAGGGCTGTGATGATCCCGATGATGGTGCGGAGACTCATCTTTTCGTGGTAAAAGATCCGCATGATCATTGCCACCATGACCGGATAGATAAAAAGGATCGTTGCGGCGATCCCGGAATCCATGATTTTGAATGTAAGAAACCAGAAAAGGCAGGTCAATGCCAGCAGTATCCCGCTGATTATGACATGCGGCAGACAGCAAAGGGGCAGTTTAAAACTTTCTTTCCGGCAGAGCATCGCCGCTGCAATCAGGATCGAGGCAAAGAAAAACCGGTAGAACAGAACCGATAACGGCTGCAGCCCTTCCTGATACAGCGGTATCCCGAAAAAAGGGTTCATGCCAAATGTAATGGCCGCCAGTGAGGCAAAAATAACCCCGGCGGTTTTGCCGGATCCTGCAAACATTTTCATACTTTTTAGAGTTGAAACAGTTGAGAAAAAAAGTCCCGGGATCTTATGATAAAAGACACCGGGACCTTATCCTGTATCTGCGGCCGGCGGAAACTGACCGCAGATATGCCGGAAAAGTCCGGATCAATAACGCTTCTGCTTGCTGCGGGCGAGAACACGCAGACGCAGGGCGTTCAATTTGATGAAGCCCGCGGCATCCTTGTGATCGTAGGTATCCGCATCTTCAAAGCTGGCAATGGCATCATCGTACAGGCTGTACGGGGAGCGGCGGCCGGTAACGTGGCAGGCGCCTTTGTAGAGTTTCACGCGGACATCGCCGGTGACGAATTTCTGGCTTTCGGTGATCATCACCTGCAGCATTTCCCGTTCCGGAGCGAACCAGAAGCCGTTGTAGATCATATCCGCATAGCGGGGGATCAGGCTGTCACGCAGGTGCATGACTTCACGGTCCAGCGTGATTTCTTCCAGACCGCGGTGTGCCAGATGCAGGATGGTGCCTGCGGGCGTTTCATACACGCCGCGGGACTTCATGCCCACAAAACGGTTTTCCACAATGTCCACGCGGCCGACAGCGTGTTTTTTGCCCATGGCATTGAGTTTGCGCATCAAATCAGCGGGGCTGTATTCCACACCGTCGATCTTCTTGGGAATGCCCTGTTCAAAGGTGATGATCACATCTTCGGCCGTATCGGCGGCCTTGCTCAGGGGATCGGTCATCACGGAGATTTCTTCCGGCAGTTCGTTCCACGGATCTTCCAGAATACCGCCTTCAAAGCTGATGTGCAGCAAATTGCGGTCCATGCTGTACGGTTTCTTTGCAGAAACATTGATCGGAATATTCTGGGCCTTGGCATATTCGATCATGTCCAGGCGGCCGGTGAATTTCCAGTTGGGGTCACGCCATGCGGCAATGACTTTGACATCCGGATCGATGGCGTTGGCGTTCAGCTCAAAACGGACCTGGTCATTGCCTTTGCCGGTGGCACCGTGGCAGATGGCATCCGCGCCTTCGGCTTTGGCAACTTCCACCAGACGCTTGGCGATGAGCGGACGGGCAATGGAGGTGCCCAGAAGATAGTTCCCTTCGTAGATCGCGCCGCCCTGCAGCATCGGGAAAATGAAGTCACGGGCAAATTCTTCGTTCAGATCATCAATGATGCACTTGCTGGCACCGGTGGCAATGGCTTTGGCTTCCAGACCGTCCAGTTCTTCCTCCTGGCCGACGTCTGCACAATAGCAGATCACTTCAGCATTGTAGGTTTCCTTGACCCACTTGACGATGACGGACGTGTCCAGACCGCCGGAATAGGCTACGACGACTTTCATGTTTGACTCCCTTTATCGTTAGTTCTGCCGGAAACTTGCGCCCCCGGCTGTTTTTGGACTTGCAATCCTGTTTTGACTCTGTATATTTATAATATACACCGCAAGTCGTCTTACGGCAAGTGAAAGATTGAACGATGAGTGATGATTTTTTTGATCAAATGATGAAGATTCTGGCTTCCGGGGCGCAAAACCGTGCCGCCGATGTGGATGAAGCCGTTTTGAAAGAGCTGATGAGTGACCGTCCGGCACCGGTCGAACGGGTTCCGCAGCCCGCTCCGCCGCCGGAACGGCGTTCTGTTCCCGGTCCTCCGCCGGTCCGGGAGATCCGGGAAAGCCGTGACGGGCATGAATTTTCTGAAAGGGCTCCGGCTGTGCCGCCGGTTTCACGCCCGTCTGTGGCGGGGATGGATTGGGACGCATTGCAGCAGACCGTAGCATCCTGCAGGCAGTGCGGGTTGTGCCGTTCCCGGAATCACACGGTATTCGGCGAAGGCAATATCCATGCAGAATTGATGTTTATCGGGGAAGGCCCCGGCGCAGATGAAGATGCTTCCGGGCGCCCCTTTGTTGGCCCTGCCGGGCAGCTCCTGACCAAAATGATCGCTGCTATGACTTATACCCGGGAAGAAGTTTATATTGCCAATGTGGTGAAGTGCCGTCCTCCCGGGAACCGGAATCCAGCTCCGGATGAGGCACTTGCGTGTCTGGATTATCTGAAACGGCAGATCGCATTGATCCGACCCAAAGTCATTGTTTGTCTGGGGGGCGTGGCATTGACTTTCCTGTGCCGGAACGCTGCAAATATTTCCAGAGCAAGAGGGCATTGGCTGGAATTTGAAGGGATTCCTGTGATGCCCACATTTCACCCCGCCTATCTTCTGCGGCAGGCGTCTGCCAAGCGGGAGGTTTGGAGCGATTTGCAGCAGGTTATGCGGGCACTTGGGCGTACCCGCAAATAATTCATTCAGCAGTCTTCCATGGGGGAATCCAGAATTTCCCGGTAGTGCATTTTATTCAATGCTTTCTGCAGCTGACGGCGTGCCGCCGGTTTCGTGGTCTTGCGGCCGCCGGTTTCCGGGTTCAGGATCATGGTGGCGTGATCCAGATGGATCATGTGTTTCATCAGATTTTCTGACGGGATAAACAACATTTTGTATCCGGCATTTTCCAGTTTCCGGTGCATGGCTTTCCCCGCTGTTTCGCCATCTCCAAAACTCAAATTCATATCTTTGAGGAGTTTTGTCCGGTATACGGCACAATGACTGCGCAGAAACCAGTGTTCTTTGTGTTCCTGTGCAATGCTGCCCGGAGCTTTGCCGGTCAGAGGTGCCTTGATGTAGTTTCTGACAAGATTTTCCATTCCCTTTCCGAATTGCTTCAGAGGGGAAATGTATTCGAGTTTCCAACTGCCGGTCCCTGCGACTTGGGGATCTTCAAAGGGGTTCAACAACAAATTCAGGGCTCCTGCATCCAGAAAGAAGGTGTCGGTATGCATGGACATCACAAATTCCGTATCCGTGATTTCCAGTGCCATATCCAGTGCCCGGGTGTGCGCCTCCGGGGGCTTTTCCCCGGGAATGGCTTTCCGTTCAATCAGTGTGATCCACGGGACAGTCCGCAGATATTCCAGAGAGGCATCTCCGGAGTCATTGTCGATCACGATTACTCTGACATTTTTCAGATCCAGATTTTTACGGATCATCCGCAAGCAGAGTTTGGTCAATTCCAGTGTTTTGTATTGCGGCAGAAGAATCGTCAGCCGGGAATCAGAAGAGGTCATCATTTGCCCCTTTTTGCGTTTTATCCTCTTCTTCCACAATGACTTCTTCCGGATGCGCCGCTTCATATTCGGCTACCCGTTTGGCCGCATCCATAAAACGGGCACTGCGGCGGACGATTTCATGCATCAATTCATAATAACGTTTTTCGTTGCCTTGGGCAAGATGATATTCCGCAAGAGTGTACATCCCGGTAAGAAGGGTGCGTCCGGCTTCCATGTTGGGATAAAATTCCTCCATAATATCCAACCCCCGCTGAATATCGCCGGATTCATACAAACATTGGCCGATGGCGAAACGGCTTTCCGCTTCTTTCTGCAGACTGCGACCGGAAAGTTTGAATTCTTCCATGGCGGCTGCGTAGTTTTTGAGCTCAAAATAAATCTGCCCCAATTCAAAATGCAATATGGCATCTTTGGGATAGACTTCGCTGCGTTTTTTTGCTTTTTTAAGGCGGTATGCCTGCCGATGGGCTTCCAGTTCGGCGATTTGTCCTTCGGCGTCTTCATATTCTTCCGGGGTGGCACGCAGGAGTTTCAGCGATTCATCGATCTGGCAGAGATAGGCTTTTTCAGTAGCCTTGTCGATCATGGGGTCCAGTGCGCCGAGGCGTTCGGCAACGGCCTTGTATTCTTTCTGGGCATTTTCGTAATCTTCGGCAACCATGTAGGCTTCGGCAAGTTTTTTACGCATGTCCACAGAGTCGTTGTGCATCAGTTCTTTGGTGAACCGCTTGATCAAAATCTGTGCTTGATCCGCATCGTAAATGTTTCCGTCGATCAACTGCTGAATAACAGCTTCCCCATCCGCATCATTGATTTTCTTCGTGGGACGCCGGATCCGTTCCAGTTTATCTTTTGCGACAGCCATTTTTGCGGCAAGTTTGCTGTCTTTGGGCGAAAAACGCTTGACAAAGGAGAGTGCTTCCACCGCAATAAACGGTGCATCCATCGCCAGTGCCGCATCTGCCATGGCATAAAGAACCGCCGTATTATTAAGGTTGATCGCCAGCAGATCTTCGCAAACCGCAATAGCAGCCAAGGGGTCAGTGTAGGTCAGATTTTTGATTTTGGGCAGTTTCACGGCAGTCATGACAGCACCGATCAATTGGGCGGCAATGCTGTTTTTTTTCAGTTTTTCCAGTTCCAATTCCCGCAGTTTTTCCCGGGCGGGTTCCAAATCGGGGAAATCCTGTACAACTTTCTTGAAACGCTGCAGGACGACTTCCCCTTTCATCAACGCCGCAACGCTCCGGGCGTGATTGAATTCATCTTTCGCCTTGATGGAGGACTGCTCCAGTGTCTTAAGGTCCAGCATAAAAATTCAACTCCCTGTTTTCTGCATTACATTTATCTTTATAATGTAGCATAAGATGGTATAAAATGCAAATTTATGCAAGAAACGGTAAATTTCATCCGTTCCTTGCATCTATTTGCTGTGATCAGGTCAGAGTTCCAGGAAAAAGATCCTGTTTCCCCGGGTGACATAGATTTTGCCATCGCTGCACCAGAGGTCATTGATTCTGCTTTCCAGTCTGAACTCTGCAAGGAGTTTTCCGGCGCCGTTCAGCTTGCAAACTGTTTGCATATCTGAAACAATGATTTCCTGTGTTTTGCTGTTGACTGCCAGATGTGTTCCTTTGCAGGGAATATCTGCGGTCCAGAGCGGACGGCACTCGCCATCAATGGCAAGAAGCTGATTGCTCCATGTGGCAACAAGGATCTCCGGACGGGCATCCCCGGTGAATTTCCCGGTGGTCCAGGTGCGGATGATTATGCCCGGACCAAGATTGACTTGTTTCAGCGGTACGCCTTGAGCGTTGTAGAGATTCAGCCATGTGTACAACCCCTGTGCATCTGCAAGGAGTTCCGGTTTGCCGTCTCCGTTGAAATCATCCACAAAAGCCTTTGTGCGCTGCAGAGAACCGAAACTTGGGAAATGCCGGTATCCGGGAACATTGCTGGAAAAACTGGAAACATTTTTTCCTGTCTTGCTGTTTACTGTCCACATGTAAACGCCGTCAGACCCACTGTGGCGGAGCCCCACGGCATGGTGGGAACCATCCGGCTGATCGACGATGCAGATCTGGCGGCATGGGCCCCATGTTTGAGGATAACGGCCAAGCAGTTTGCCGTTCAGGTCAAGCACTTCCATGGTACATGCACTGCCTGCATAGAGGCGGCCTGCTTTATATTCCAGTGCAAAAATCCCGGGATAAGGTTTCTTGAACCAGTAATATTTCTGGGTGGCTTCCACTTCCGGCGCAAGGACGGAAGTGAAACTCCAGCATTTTTTCCCTTGCATATCAAAAGCGGCAATTTCTTCCCCTTTTGTCCCAGCGATCAGAAAATTTTCTGCCTGCACCGCACACTGAACGGGGGCGGATAAACTCCATTGCTGCTTGATCCGGTATTTTTTATCCAGCAGCAGGAGGTTGTTTCCGGCTCCGGCAAGGAAGCCCGCCCGGACAGGGCGGATAAATTGTATATTTGCCGGGAGCGTGCATATTTTTGTTTCTTTTGCCGGGACAGGCTTGACCTTTTTGCCGTCTGCAGACTGTTTGCTCTGCTGAACCGGCTGAAGGGCATTTTTTATTGTCCGGGCAGCAAATGTTTTATCTGCCGGGGAAATGCGGGAAAGTTGTAAACTGCCCTTGTTATCCAGCGTGTATTTTTGCCCGTTGATGGTGATCACAGAACCGGGCTTGCCGGAGAGGCGGAGCAACTTGCTGAATTCCCAATCCATCCCGACCGGGTGTTCTGCCGCAAAGAAGGTGCCAAGTTTGGTCACACCCTGGCCGGAGATCCGGTCTTTTTCCACCGTTACCAGAGTTCCCTTGCCGACTCCGGCAAGTTCCCTGCAGAAAACCAGCATGGGGGCCGGCATTTGGAACAAGGCCGCGTTGTCTGCAACGGTTCCGCTTTTTACCGGATCGTCGGGATCGTTGCGGCAGAAAAGCTGGAAGGTGGTGACGGGCTTTGCCGGATCACATGCCATGGTTCGCTTGATTGCCGCATCCGAACCGGTTTTGAGGACGATCTCACCGTCGCTTACTGTCATGGTGACGGGCTGGATTTCTGTCGCCGCCTGCGCTCCGGCATTGAGGGCAAGATGTCCAACGCCGATCCAGTTTGCCGCAGATTGAGAGGAGGTGGCCGCCACTTCCAGTTCAAGAACATGTTCGCCTTTGTTCAATTTTTGAGTCCCGAAATGGATGGTATTGGCTGCCAGTTCCGAAGTGGCTGAAAAATGGGGTATATTGGAGAGGATTTTCTTCCCGTCCAGATACACATTCAAAGCGGCCGCACGGCTGTTGTGGTCGTACAAAGTCAGTGCCGGATTGCATGTCATGCTCTGCGGCACCTGGAAATAGATCACAGCTTTGTCGCCGATCTTACTGGTTTCAAAGAGGGTATTGCGTGCGCCGGAAGACACGGGACATGCGGGGACTCCTTTATGTTTCAGCGCACTGATTTTGGTAAAATCTCCGGAGTTTGCCCCGGTACCGGCAAACTGGATCTGTTTGCCATCCTGTATGGACTTGACCCGGGATTTTGTCTGCATATTGATCTGGATCGTCAGGGGCAGACCGGATTTTTCTGCAGGTGTGATGGTATCTGCCAGAAGAACGAAGGTCCGGTTCCGCAGAAGAAGATCCCGCTGCCACGCAGAAAATGCGTGATCCGGCACGCCGCCGGAGAAATACACCGTTTCACCCGCCTGACCGTAATGATAGACTTGCCCCACCGTGGGGATCTCCCGGGCGGTCACGCCGCTTTGGGTGGGCTGGACGTAATTGCCGAACCCGTGGAGGAGATTCACGCCGTCCAGCCGGAGTCCGCTCAAACTCAAAAGTTTGAAAGGCGTCCGGTAACTCTCGTTAAAGCAGTTGAAACTGATCCAGTCGCCGGTGGTGTCCAGCGTATTCCGCCAGCCAAGACCGAGGAAACAATTTTCCTTCGGGGCCGTGACACGGAAGAACCTGCGTTCCCCTTCCATCATGGGGGCGGTGGTCCATGTATTCAGGAGTTCCGTCGGCGGGCGGGGTTGAAGTTTGCCGGTTGGGGCGTAGGAGGCTCCGAATTTGTAGAATCCATTCTGATCCTTTGCCAGAAGATTGGCAAACCAGAGATATTTGCCGTCACCGGTATGTTCGGCAGCCAGATGGAAGGTCTGCCGGTAAGCCGTGCCGAGGATCTCGCTGTTGCGGGAGCCATCCCATTGGGTCTGCATGAACCGGAGCGCATTGGCAAGTGCGCCATCGGGATTGAATTCGGCGCCGCCGGAGAGCCCGAAAAACTGGCAGGCGGGATTGATGGAGCCGGAAACGAACCATGAAACGATCCCCCGTTCCCCTTCGATCCAGCTGTTGAGTTTGTTTGCCACGGCAAATTCACTTTCTGCCCGGGCAATGGCATTTTCCCATGCCGGGGCCGGATAATCCCGCATAAAATAGCGACCGAGGGCGTAGTTGGAGATTTGCGCCCACTGCCCGTGACGGCTGCTGGTGGTCAGGCTTTTGGGGTTGACCGGCCGGGTCCAGTGGACATGGTGTTTCCACTGGCGGGCGAAAGCGTTGGTAATATCCAGCCGTTGCTTATCCGTAAAAAACGGGTGTTCCTCCACCAGATCCCACAGCAGGATCATGTGGTGGGCGGCGTAGTGATAGGGCCCCGCCAGAGGGTCGTTGGGCAGTTCAATACTTTCTGCGTTGAACCGTTTGAAATCCCGGATGGCTTGTGCGTCCGGAAACGCCAGTCGGAGAAATTCCCCGGCATAAAAGGTGTCCCCCGTCTGGTAAAAGAGAGCGAGAACGCCGGAAATGTAGTTCCAGCCGTAGTATGTACCAGTGGTGTAGTAGTGGGAGGCGTTGGCGGGATCGACCTTGCTTTTGTCAAAGCCCGGTACATGGAGCTTCATCAGCACGTTCGCAGTGTCAGAGCCTTTTTTCAAAAGACCTGCCGCCTGAACGGCTCCGGCATCCTCACTGCCGCCGCAGAGGATCACATTCCAGCCGCCGCCGGTGGGATTGTGGATGCTGCGAAGTTCATAGCCGCCTTTGCCGGGATAGATTTTGTCGGTATAACAGAATCCCCGCTTGTACAATTTGTCGATAAACGGGTTGTTGATGCGGTTGCCGAGGGCGATTACATGCTGTTTCAGAGGAATGGAGATCGTTTCCGCCGGGACGATTTTTGATCCGAACCGTGCTGCAAGTTCACGGGCGGCTTGTTGAAGATCCGGGGTGTTTCCGGCGGCGATCACCGCCTCCTTCAATGGCGTTGTCCGGTAAAGCGGCTTTAATTTCTGAATGACCGGCGGTGGCGGAGGATTGCCGGTTGCTGCCGTTTTCCGGAGTCGGGTAATTTCTTTTACCCGGGCAACATCAATATTACGGATGAGAAAATCCGGTTTTCCTGTGTAAGTTCCGTAAATATAAAGGGTGAAGTGTTTGCATCCTGCAGGGATTTCCAGCTGCATGATAAATTTTTCAAATTCGCCCGTGTTGGTGTCGGCAAAGCGGAGAACCGCCAGCTTTTGACCGGCGGGGATGATGACCATCTGGGCCCCGTCAAGATTGCCGGATGCTTCTACGGTGATTTCGTATTTCCCGGGTTCAGGGGAGGGGATCAGACGGCGGATCCCCCATTCGTTGACATCACTCTGATCTGCGATCCGGAGCAGTTTATTGGTGATTTTTGCGATTCCCGGGCCTTTGCCGTAAGTATTCCAGCCTTGCGGAAATCCTTTGGCATCCGGCTCAAGGGACAATGGCGCGGCGGCGGCACTGAGGCACAATGCGGCCGGAATGAGGTATTTCAATATCATTTTTTCCCCTTCAAGATGCTAAAAAAAGGCACCCCGGCAGGGATGCCTTCGGGTAATTGTTTTTATTTTGCCGGAGCAAAATCCACACTGCGGATAATAAAATCCGCTTGCGGCTTGTACTGGCTGTAAATATAGAATGTGAAGGAATGGACTCCTTCCGGAATATCCGCCGTAAAGACGGTCTTTTGGAATTTATCTGCCGCTCCTGTAAGAGGAATGGAGGTGCGGGAAACTTTTTTGTTGATCACCGTTACCATCTGGGCACCGGCAACCGTGCAGGAGGCATCCAGCGTGATCGTATATTTCCCCGGCTGATCGACGGTGATTTGGCGTGAGATCCCCCATTCTTTTCCGTCACTGGTATCCACGATCCGGAGGAGGTTATTTTCGTACCGGATGATCCCGGGGCCCTTGCCGTAAACTTTCCAGCCCTGCGGAAACCCTTTGGCATCCGGCGTCAGCGGGAGTTCTGCCGCCGCTGCAGTGAGTCCAAGCGCAAACAATGCCGGCAAAAAAATCTTATTCATTTTAATGTATCCTTTTTATTTGAGGGTAAGAGATCACCAATAAGCACCGGTACTGCCGCTGGGACCTTCCACATAGTAGTACCAGACATTTTTTCCGGAAATAACGGTTGCCGTACGGGGCTGATATTTGAACGCGGAGGTGTGTCCGTCCAGGTGAACCACATTGATGGAATCGCCGCCATGGGTCCCCCACGGGATTGCATCGTATGTTTCGCCGCGCCCCCACCAGTTACTGTTATATGCCCCCCACAGTGCTTCATTGATATCCCATTTGACCGATGGAACTTTACAGCTGGTGATTTTGACACCTTTCAGGACGGACGAAGCATTGACCCAATACCCGAAGGCACTTTGGGGCCTTCCGTAACTGCCGCTGGACGCAAGAACGGAACCACTCATACTCCACGGCTGCCAGTTTGATTTCTCCGGCCATCCGGAAATGGAAAGTTTGGTGTCATAGCCGATCCATTTGGTGTAGCCCTGACAGAGCGGGGCTGCGGCATAGGTTTTGCCATCGCTTTTCGCTTTGCGGGAGCACAGGGTTTTATCGTAGTTGTTTTCATAAAGAGTCCGGAACCACCAGGATTGTAAGCTGTTTTTATCGGCTACTGCAGTCGGCAGAATATAGTCATCAAAGTCTGCTGTGTAAGCCTGCCGTGCCTGACTTAACTGTTTGAGATTGCTTATACAGCTGGCGGAGTACGCTTTTTCCCGTGCCTGCTGCAGTGCCGGGAGCAGCATGGCGGCGAGGATCGCAATAATGGCGATCACAACCAGAAGTTCGATCAGTGTAAATTGTTTTTTCATTGTAATTTCCTTAATATTAATGAAGGTTGATTTATTACCAGTCTGCATTGGCATCGTCAGACGGAGAGACGCAATAGGTTCTCCAAACCGTTTTCCCGGAGGAGAGAACCGTATTGTATGTTACCGCCTGAAAACTTTCTGCGTGACCATCCAGATGGACCGTGTTGATGGCATTATTGCCATGGACACCCCAGGGAATGGAGCTGTAAGTCGTCCCCATGCCCCACCAGCCGGCGAGATAGGCGACCCACAGATTATCATTGAAGTCCCACTGTTCGGAGGGCTTTTTGCAGGAGGTGATTTTCTGCCCCGGGTTGATCCAGGAGGTGTTGTTGAAATATCCGGCAAATCCCTGCGGACGGCCATAGCCGCCATTGGAGCCCAGAACGGTGCCATCCTGTTTATACTGCTGATACGTTCCGCTGGTGGGATAACCGTTGATGGAAAGGTTGGTTTCCCATGCCCCTACCAACCGGTTGCTGCCGGGGCAGAGAGGAGCTGCCGCAACAACATTGTTGTTTTGCTTGTATTTCCGGGAGCACATGCTCTTCAGATAATTTCCGTAGAAAAAGACACCGGGCCACCACAATTGCTGACCGTATGTCAGGGCTGTGGTCAGGGAATTGGCAACAGCGGTCGGCAGGATATAATCGTCATAGTCCGCCGTATAGGCCTGCCGTGCCTGCGCCATTTGTTTCAGGTTGCTCAAACAACTGGTAGCATGGGCCTTGTCCCGGGCTTTGTTCAGTGCAGGAAGCAGCATGGCCGCAAGAATGGCGATGATGGCGATCACAACCAACAGTTCGATCAGTGTGAAATGCTTTTTCATTCGCAGTCCTTTCTCTTTTGTTTTGTTCCGTTAAAATCTTATCGCTCTATCAAACTTACATTTGCATAAATACGCTTTGCCATATAACCGGGATTGGCAGCTCTGCGCTCCGCTTCCTCCAGGGCAAGGATGCCCACCTGCCGCCAATCCGGCCCGATGGTGGTTACATGCCGGTAATCCGGCAAAAGTTCCGATTTGGCATCCAGCGTGATCACACACCTTTCGTGCGCCAGATCCCCCTGCCAGCGGATCGCCTGTTGTTGGAAATTTTCTCCGCCGGTAAAAAGGTAACCAAACTCTTCCGGCATTGCAGGCGGATCCAGGAATTGGGGCAGGACGGGGGATTCCCGCAGTTCCGCCTTGCCCCCCGCATCGGCAAAAATGGCCTGAAAAACTTGCGCACGGAAGAGGTGCAGGGGCGTGGTATCCACATAGACCCGGACTGCTTTTTTCCCGTGTTTCAGAAAATAATCCGCTGCCAGTTCCGCCGCATTGACCGGGTCCATGGAAACCACAGAAAACAATCCGCCGTGCATCCGGTGCATTTCCACACCCACTGCCGGGACCTGCAGCCAGGAAAAATCACAGTTGTTCCGGTCGTAATTCCCCAGCATGATGATGCTCTGCTGTGCATTGACTTCATCCACACACTTTCTGAATTCGGCAGATGCTTCTCCCCGGGAATACGGGATTGCAATATCCCGCAGCTCTGTTTTGTCACCCTGCTGCTGGCGGATGCCCCGCAGTGCATGAGCGCAGTAAGAACGCTCCAGATCCTGCGAGGCAAAGACCAGTCCTATCTGCAGAGAACCGGCGTGATTCTGCCGGACTTTGCCGAAATCCCGGACATAAACTCCGGAGCCCCGGCGGCATTCCACCAGTCCCTTTCCCTGCAAATACCACATCCCCCGCCGTGCCGCATCCAGATTGATGTCAAACTCTTCACTCCACTGGCGCAAGGGGGCCAGCCGGTCATTGGGCTTGAGTGCGCCGCTGGCGATCTGCGACTCAATGTACCGGGTCATGGGGGTGAAAAGTTTACTGCGGACGCTGGAAGGTGCCATATTGTTTTATCCTTTTTTCCAGAACTCCCGCTGATGCCGGATACAGTCCGCCAGTTCCACAGCATCCAAAGACATTTCCAGATCATTGAATGCCGGGAATCCGTTTCGCAGTCGGTCCGCAAAGGCGGCATTTTCGCCGTAGTATCCTGCCAGATAAACATCGTACCGGTTCAGCCAGGTGGGTTTGGCGTAATCGTTCCGCAAACGGGAACCGTCTTTGAAAATTTCAATATGTCCCGGCACATCACAGCCGCCCCCGGGGATGACCGTGTGGGCGATCAACGTCCAGTGGCGTGTGGTAATAGTATAACGCTCAAACGCCGCCGCCGTGGAGGGAATAAAATGGACGGAACCATATACCCCGTTGTCAAACCGGCAGTTCATGTAAATATTCCGGGCGGGTTTTTCCCGCTGAAGCTCCTGATAACGGAAATCCGCATCCACATACGCCCCGCCGGAAAGATGCCGGATGGCGTCAATGCCGTGGATACTGGTGGTGGAGAAGTCGTCATCCATCCGTTCGTACCGGTAAAATTCGGCGTGAACATGTTCAATGGGTTCTCCGCACTCTTTTTCCCGGATCTCCAACATCTGGTTCAGGAGGGGGGAGTAGCGGCGGTTGAATGCCACCATGGCGGGGGCGTTGCCTTTTTTTGCCGCATCAATGAGGGCAAGAATTTCTTCCCGGTTGCGCCCCGGAGGTTTTTCCATCATTACGGGGATTCCTTCCAGAAGAACTTCGCTGGCGGTTCTGCTGGTGGCGGCGACACCCGTCAGCACGCAGATCCCGTCCGGTTTTTCTTTTTCCGCCATTTCCCGCCAGTCACTGTAAGAACGGGGGATGTTGAACATGGCGGCAAAATGAGCGGCCTTTTCCCCATCCAGATCGGCGACTGCGGCATATTCCACATCAGGATCTTCGTTTCGCAGATAATTGTAAGACGGCCCATGGACAGCCCGGGCAAAACTGCCGGTGCCGAGGACACATATTTTGACTTTTTTCATGAACTTCTGTCCTTATTGTGTTTGCAAAAGTGTTGTATTTTGTTTGATTCAGAAATAATTATACATCATTTTCTTTTGAAAGGCAAGTGTTTTTCCGGAAATTTTTGCTTTTTTTTCTGTGAATGATTCATATCGGGACAAAATCGGGGAAAAACTGGTTTTTGACTTGACGAAACGCTGTTTAAGTTGTATTGTTATAAGCAAGAGCAATTTCAAAAATCCGTCTGATATTGGCGGGAAACATTAAAGTACAGGAGTATAAGGTTATGTTTCAGTATCCGAAGACTATTGAGAATGAAGTGCAGCTGGATGAGATCCTTTCCATGCCGGATCAGCAGTTGATCGACTTTATGAAGCGTCTGGATGGCGATATCGCCATCCTGGGTATCGGCGGGAAGATGGGCCCCACGCTGGGCCGTCTGGCTGTGAACGCCATCAAGGCCGCCGGGGTGAACAAGACCGTGTACGGTGTTTCCCGTTTCAGCAATGCCGCTGCCCGTCAGCAGTTGGAAGACTGGGGCGTAAAGACCATCAGCTGTGATCTTATGAATCGTGAAGCTGTTGCACAGCTTCCGGATTTCCCCAACATCATCTACATGGCAGGCCGCAAGTTCGGTACGGGCGGGACGGAAAACCTCACCTGGGCGATGAATGTGATCGTGCCGACCATCGTTGGTGAACGCTTCAAGAACAGCCGTATCACCGCTTTCTCCACCGGCTGTGTTTATCCGCTGGTCGGGCCGGAAACCTGCGGCTGTACCGAAGAAACCCCGCTGGATCCGGTGGGTGAATATGTGCAGAGCTGTCTGGGCCGTGAACGCATGTTCGGCTTTGCTTCCCAGACTTACGGCACCAAAGTGTTGCTGTATCGCCTGAACTACGCCATCGATCTGCGTTACGGCGTTCTGCACGATATCGGGAAGCAGGTCTGGAACGATGAACCCGTGACCAACTCCGTCGGCTATTTCAATGTGATCTGGCAGGGGGATGCCAATAAGATCGCTCTGCTTTCTCTGGAAGAAGCCGCCAGCCCGGCTGTTCCGCTGAATGTCACCGGTCCGGAAATCATCCGTACCGAATACATTGCGGAACGCTTTGCTGCGATCATGGGCAAAAAGGTCACCTACACCCAGCCGGTGAGCGGTGCCAAGTGCTATCTGAACAATGCCGGCAAGGCAATGCGCCTGTACGGCTATCCCCGTGTTTCTCTGGACCAGATGATCGCCTGGCAGGCGGCGTGGTTCATGCAGGGCGGCCGTTCTCTGGGCAAGCCCACCCACTTTGAAGTCAACGACGGGAAGTTTTAAGTGAAAAAGATGCGCCCGTTTTCCGGCGCAGCAGTTCTTTCTGCGCTTCTGGCGGCGGTACTCCTGGCGGGGTGCTGTACCGAAGCGCAGTACGAAGAGCGTGCCGTTGCCCGTGCCAGAGAATTTCTTCTGGAAAATTCCCCGGAACTCTCTGTGGAGCAACGGGCGTTTGTGCGTTATAATCTGCCTGTGCTGCTGGTGGAAGGTATTTTTGGCGGCAGCGGTGTGGCAGTCAGCGACATGAGCCAGATTTGCATCACCTGGGTGATCCCCGGGGAAAAGGATGCTTATCTGGTATTCGGTGCCAGTGACGGCAGATTGCAGTCCTGGTACCCCAACCGCCTGATCCGGAAAACATTCCTGAAAGAGGAAAATTCCATTATTGCGGCGGTCAACACTGCCCGGAAATATGTGATGAACGGGCAGTATTACCAGATTTCCCGGCACGAATATAATTGTGTGCGTTTTGAAAATCCGCAGGTGATCCGGAGTCATTTTGAACTGCCGCTGGATCCGGAAGGGACCGCCACTGCTGAAGAGCTTGAGGCCCGGAAAGAGTTGACCCAGTTTTCGCTGGTGTGGGCTCCCTCCAAGCAGGCGAACAAAGTGGTTGTCAGCGGTCTTGCCAAGTCGGATTTGAGCGGATTTACCGTTTACGGCGGCGGCTTGATGAGTCCGGAATATTTGCAGAAACACACATTGAATGTGGATCGGGTCATTGTTCCTGTTGTCAGGGAAGAGAAATCTTCCAGTGAGGCAGACTCTTCCGGCAAGGAAGAAATGGTGGAATCTTCCGGAAAGGAAAAGTAATATGCTCCGCAGTATGACCGGTTTTGGGAAAGGTTCGGCAACGGCCCCGGATGGCACTGTTCTTGTGGTGGAATTGAGTGCCGTAAACCGGAAGCAGTTGGAGCTGCGTTTTTCCATGCCCCAGGAATTTGCCCCGTGGGAACCGGAGGCCCGCAAAAAAATTTCCTCCCTTGTCAGCCGGGGTTCTCTGCTGGTGCGGGTGAATATGTCCCAGTCTGCCGCCGGATTGGCGGATTTGAACCGGGAGCGGCTGGAAGCATTGATCCGGCTTTGTGACGAATATGCTCCGGAGGAGAAAAAGGGGCAGGTGAATGTGGCAACACTTCTTGGCTTGCCCGGTATTTTCGGATCTTCCGAAAATAAAGATATTTCCGCATTTCTTCCCGCATTGAATGACGCACTGGATCAGGCTCTGGCCGGATTCAATGCCATGCGGGAATGTGAAGGTTCTGCGCTTCAGCAGGAGTTGGGCGGCAGGTTGAATGGATTGCGGGATCTGCTTGCCCAGATCGAACCCCAGACTGCCGGGTTGGCAGATGCGGCAAAGGCGAAGATCCTTGCCCGGCTTGCAGATGAAAAATTGCCGGTGGATCTGAATGACGAGCGTTTCCTGCGGGAAGTGCTTTATTACGCGGACCGGGCAGATGTGACAGAAGAAGTGACCCGGCTCAAGAGTCATTTTGCACAGTTTGACCGTTTCCTTTCTGAAACGCCGGAATCCGCCGGGCGCAGTATGGATTTCCTTCTTCAGGAGATGTTCCGGGAGATCACTACTTTGGGCAACAAAGCCGGCAGCAGCGGAGTTTCCCCCCATGTGGTTGCGTTCAAAACGGAACTGGAAAAACTGCGTGAACAGGTTCAGAATGTAGAATAATTTTTTTTTGAGGTCATTTATGCAGCTGGATCGCAAGTGCGGCATTGTGCCGCCGCTTTTTTCGGATAAAGATTTTGACAAACTCGTGGAGGAGATCGGTGCCACCTATCAGGATCGGGTGGGGGTCAATCTGCAGGAGGCGCACAATCTTCCCGGTCAGCGGGAGGTTTTGGAGATCGTCAACAAGCTTCTGGAAGTTATTTTCCCGGGGTTCAGCGAAGCCCCCCGGCACCATGAGTCTTTGAATGCCGAAACTGCCGTTTTGCTCAGTGAGATCCGCCATGCGTTGTACGACCAGATCATGCGGGCAGTGCGGTTCAAGTGCCATAATGATACATTGTGCTGCAGCGATTGCGATTCTCTTGCCCGCAGTACCGGTATTGTGAATCACTTGCTGGAAGCCATTCCCGGCATCCGTGAAACCATGAAAAAGGATGTCGCCGCCGCCTATAACGGCGACCCGGCGGCAACATCTTATGATGAAGTGATCCTTTCTTATCCCTGTATCAAAGCCATCACCATCCAGCGGCTTGCGCATGTGCTTTATTGCGAAAAGGTCCCGCTGATCCCCCGGATGATGACGGAATTTGCTCACGCCGCCACCGGGATCGATATTCACCCGGGTGCCACATTGGGGCAGGGGGTTTTCATTGATCACGGGACAGGGGTCGTTATTGGCGAAACCGCCACCATCGGGGACAATGTCCGGATCTATCAGGGGGTGACACTGGGTGCGTTGTCCTTCCCCAAAGATGCCCATGGCAATGTGGTCAAGGGGAACAAACGCCATCCCACTGTGGGGGACAATGTTACGATCTATGCAAACGCTACAGTGCTGGGCGATATCGTTATCGGTGCCGGTTCTGTGATCGGCGGTAACGTGTGGCTGACGGAAAGTCTGCCGCCGGGATCCCGCATTTCCATCTGCCCTCCGGAACAACTGGTCCGTTCTCCGGAAAAGAAGTGATCAATGGAGCCTGATATGGCTGGTTTGGCGGAAAATTACCATGGATTTCTCCGGGAGATCCGGCAGGTTGCGGAAGCGGCAAACCGTGATCCGGAAGGCGTCCGTCTTCTGGCAGTAAGCAAAACTTTTCCCAAAGAAGATATTGCAGAACTCTATCAGGGCGGATGCCGTGATTTCGGTGAAAACCGTATCCCGGAACTTCAGGAAAAAAAATCGGCATTGCCGGAGGATATCCGCTGGCATTTTATCGGGCAGTTACAGTCGAATAAAGTGCGGAAAGTGGTTCTGCTGGCAGATGTGATCCACGCTGTGGATACCCCGGCTCTGGTGGAGCGGCTGGACCGTATTTGCGGCGAAGAGGGGAAGACTCCGGCGTTTCTTCTGGAAGTCAATGTTTCCGGGGAAGCCAGCAAGAGCGGCTGTACGCCGGATGCCCTGCCGGAACTTGCCGCCGCCGCATTCCGCTGTCAATATGCCCGTTTTCAGGGGTTGATGACTATGGCTCCTGCGGATGCGCCGGAAGTCGTGCTGCATCAGGTTTTCGGCACATTGCGGCAGTTGCGTGACAGACTTGCAGAAGAGTACCGGCAGAAACTCCCGATCCTCTCCATGGGGATGAGCGGGGATTGGCAGATCGCCGTTCAGGAAGGCGCAACCGTTCTCCGTATCGGCAGTGCGCTTTTCGGCAGACGGGTTTACGCCTGAAGCATGATCTCCTGCGGATCACTCCGCCAGCCGGGGGCGATTTTATCCAGAAATTTCACATGCGGGTAAAATTCGCCGACTTCATAGAGATTGTGAGTATCTGAACCCAGAGAGATTTTTACGCCTTTCTGCAGGCAGAGCGCAAAAAATTCTTCATCCGGCTGATTGCAGTGGAAGTTGATTTCTGCGGCGGTATCGTATTTTTTCAGCAGATCTGCCAGCGGCTCAAACAATTCGGCCGGCGCAGGATATTTCACCTTGCTGCTGTTGAAGCTGAAGATGCGGAAGGGATGGGCCAACGCCTGCACGCCATCACGCAGGATCGCTTCATTCAGAGCCATGAATTCCTCATTCATTTTGGAGAGATCTCCGCCGGGGCATAATGAGTCCATAGCGTGGATCGCGCCATTGCAGAACTGTAATTTCGCCCGGTCTGCCGGGTGAACTACCGGTCTGCCGTACTGGTCGTAATCCAGTTCCGAGCCGGTCATTTCAAAGCTTTTTTCGATTTCCTGCTGCTCTGTAAAATAGTCCGGCGTCCGGTTGGATGAGGGATTGGCGGCGGAAGTTCCAATGTAAAAAGGCAGTTTCTGCACACATTCATCTTTGGTAAAGAGGAGATGGGAGGAGTGTTCCGTATAGACGATCCGGGAAAGTCCGAAGAGTTTTCCCAACTCCCGGGTTTTATGCAGTGCCAGATTTTCGTTGCAGTACGCAAAGGTGGTGTGTACATGATGATCCTCCAGCCGCAGCGCCGGTTCCATAGCAAGGTTTTCCCGGGTGACGGTTACTGCTCCGGCTTCATCAATATCAAGGATAAGATAGGAGAAGGGCGATTCACAAAGCCCGGGCGCGGTCACCAATGTGATGCCGTTCCATTCCCGCGTCGGCAGTCCGGCATGTTCATGACCGGAGATGCAGAGTTTGAAATCGTATTTTTTCATGGCCTCAAGCACTGCATCCGCATTGTCAAAATTGTATTCGCATGGGTGATTGTCTGCCGGCCCCACCGGGACATGCTGCAGGGCAATGAGTTCTCCGGCCCAGTTTTCCCGCGCCTGACGCATACGGTCAAAATCTTCCGGAAGGCGGCAGGCATTATTGATCGGAGTTTCCGGATCAGCAAAGGGGAGGATGCGGAATTTGCCCACATCCAGCGGCTCTTTATGATCGGCAAAGACTTTGTAAAAAAGTTCATGTGCCGGATCATGATTGCCGGGGATCACCAGATAAGGGACTGTGAGGATGTTCAGTGTTTTTTTCAGTTCTTCCAGCAGCCCTTCTGCGGCGGGATCGTTGGGGTCATGGAGCAGATCCCCTGCCACCAGTACCGCATCCGGCTTGATAAAACGGTTGAAACGGTGAACCGCCCGCAGCAAAAAGGTGTCGCCATATTCGCCGCGTCTGGCAAAAGGTTTGGCCGGGGGCGCAGACATGTAATGGATATCGGAAAGAATGGCAAGTCTCATAAAATCATCCTTCTCCAGCTACACCGGTCCCGTCAAAGACCGGGATAAATTGACTGCTGGCGGCATCTCCGCCCTGAAAATATCCATCGGTAATGCCGGATTTGAGCAGGGCATCCCGCACCCGGCAGTATTCTTTGTAAGTCACCTTCCGGTTGATTTCCGGGAATTCCGTATCGGAAACTCTGCCGCAGGGCATGTATTGCCGCATGAGGCTGAAAAAGATATCGCCGGGCTTGAAATGATCCGCCACCCATTGAATGACCTGGAGCGTATCTTTGACATGCCCCGGCAGAAGCAGATGACGGATCACCACGCCGCGGGTCAGCAGGCCTTCGCTGTTCAGTTGATAAGGCCCTGTCTGCCGGAACATTTCCAGAATGGCTTCTCTTGCCCGTTCGCAATAGTCTTTTACGCCGCTGTAACGGTGGGCAACGGCATTGTCCGCATATTTGCAGTCCGGGAGATAAATCTGCACTTTCCCCTCAAAACGGCGCAGGGTTTCCACAGAATCGTACCCGTTGGTATTGTAAACCACCGGCACCGGGAGCGGTTCAGCCAGACTTTCCAGAATACTTTCCGTAAAGTGCTGGGGCGTTACCAGATTGATGTTATGCGCCCCGAGGCCGATCAACTCCATATAAATTTCCCGCAGTCGGGCCGGAGTGATCTGGATGCCTTCTTTTTGGGAACTGATGTTGTAGTTCTGGCAGAACACGCATTGCAGATTGCAGCCGCTGAAAAACACCGTTCCGGAACCTTTGGTGCCGCTGATGACCGGTTCTTCCCAGTGATGCAATCCTGCCCGGGCCACCACCGGATTGCGGGGCAGACCGCAAATGCCCGGAATGGATTCTCCTTCAACCCGGTTCAACGGCCGTAACGCATGACATTTGCGGGGGCATAAATTGCAAGGTTCGCTCATTTTTTAAACGCCGTTCTCTTTAACCGCAAGGCATTGGTGATCACGGAAACGGAGGATAAACTCATGGCAAGACTGCCAAGTACCGGGCTGAAATGCCAGCCGAAAAGGGGATACAGCACCCCCGCCGCCACCGGGACAGCCAGAATGTTGTAGAAAAAGGCAAAAAAGAGGTTCTGCCGGATATTCCGGTGCAGAGCGTGGCTCAAATCCAGTGCTTTGACGATGCCGTTCAAATCCTTCCCCATCAGGGTGATCCCGGCATTTTTCATTGCCACATCCGCGCCGCCGCCCATGGCGATGCCGACATCTGCGGCGGCAAGAGCGGCGGCATCGTTGATGCCATCCCCCACCATGGCTGTTTTTCCGGAGAGTTGCAGCCGGTGGATCGTTTCAAACTTCTTTTCCGGGAGGACATTGCCAACCGCTTCTGTGATACCGAGTTTGGCCGCCGCGGATTCTGCGGCAATTTGCTGATCGCCGGAGAGGAGGACGACCCGCACCTTGCGTGCCTGCAATGCGGCAATCACTCCCGGGGCTTCTTTGCGAATGGGATCCATCAGGACAAGGATACCGAGGAAACGGCCGTCTTCCGCCACATAAACCGGCGTTTGACCCGCTTCAAGAATACGATCCAATCCTGTTTGCGGGGCGAGGGGGATATTGTTTTCCTGCATCCATCCGGCATTGCCTGCCAGAACGGTTTTTCCGGCAACAACGGCCCGGATACCTTTCCCCGGAGTTCCTGCAAAATCTCCGGCTTCCGGAATGGCAAGATTCCGTTCCGATGCGGCATCAACCACCGCCCGGGCAAAGGGGTGTTCACTGAAATTTTCTGCCGCCGCCGCAATGGCAAGCAGGTGATCCCGTTCTGCCTGACCGCCTTCGGAAAGGACTTCCGTCAAACGGGGTTTTCCTTCTGTGACGGTACCGGTTTTGTCTAAAACGATGGTTTTGACCTGCCGGAAGACTTCCAGTGCCCCCGCATCCCGGATCAGAATTCCTGCCCGGGCTCCCACGCCTGCGGCCACGGCAATGGACATGGGAGTCGCAAGCCCCAGCGCACAGGGGCAGGCGATCAAAAGAACTGCAATGGCACTGGTAAGCCCCATGACAGGATTTCCTGCACCCCATGTCCAGACTGCAAAGGCGGCAATGGCACAAATCAGCACCACGGGGCCAAAGACGGCTGAAACTGTGTCCACCAGTTTCCGGGCGGGGGGACGGCTTGTTTGAGCCTCTGCCACCAGAGAAATCATGCGGCTCAACATGGTATCCTTGCCCACTTTTTCGGCGGTAAAATCGAAAGAGCCCGCCAGATTGACAGTTCCGGAAATGACCTGACTGCCAACGGAACACTCTTCCGGGACCGGTTCGCCGGTCAGGAGGGATTTATCGATAGAGCCGCTGCCGGAAAGGATCACGCCGTCCAGCGGGACTTTATCGCCGGGCATCACACGGATGCGGTCGCCGATTTGAATTTCATCCAGAGGTACGGTTTTGACGGTTCCGCAGCAGCATACTTTCCGGGCGGTCGGCGGTGCCAGATCCAGCAGTGCCCGCAGAGCCTCGGAAGTTTTGGCTCTGGCTCGGGATTCCAGCATCTGCCCCAGAAGAACCAGAGTGGCGATCATAGCCGCTTCCATAAAAAAGACTTTGGGGAAACCGTTCTGCATCATTGTTTCCGGGAGAAAACGGCAGAAAATCAGATTGCCCAAACTGACACCCCATGCCGTGCCGATCCCCAGAAGGATCAGGGTAAACATGTTGAAGTGCCATGTCTTCACAGAATCCACACCCCGCTTCAGCAGGAAACGGGCGGGCCATGCCAGAAGGAGAGTGGTGATGATGCCGCCGGAAAGGATTTGCCAGCCGGGATGAGCCGCCTGCATGTGCAAAAGGATTTTGAGAACCAGCATGATCACTGTAAGTGCCAGTGCCAGTACGAATTTTCTCCGCAACGACCGGAATTCCCGGTCTTCATTCTGTGCGGCGGCTTGAGCAGCGGCAATACCGCCGGAGGAAAGTTTCGGTTCCAGATCCATCCCGCAAACCGGGCAGGAGCCAAAGTGATCCTGTTCCACGCCGGGGCACATGGGGCAGAAATAAACGGTTCCGTCAGGGGCAGGTGCCGCCGGTTCCGGATGGAGGGCTTTTTCGGGGTCAGCAAGGAATTTATCCTTGCACCGTTCACAGCAGAACCCGTATGTTTTGCCGTTATAGCGGCATGAAATTTTCGGCGGCTGCGCCACCGTCATCCCGCAAATGGGATCGATCATAGGGGGATGGAGAGCTTTTTCGGGGTCGGCAAGGAATTTATCCTTGCACCGTTCGCAGCAGAATCCGTATGTTTTACCGTTATACCGGCATGAAATTTTCGGCGGTTGCGCCACCGTCATCCCGCAAATGGGATCGATCATTTCAGAAGACATTTTTACCCCCTTTTTCTTTTTGAAAAGATACCACGAAAAGATGTTTTTTCAAGTAAAACAGATGTTTTTTGAGCGTATTTTTGTTTGATGAAGGGATGGGGGGATCAGCAGGAAACGGCGTGACGGCTCCTGCTGATCGGGATGGGGGATGGCAGTTATTTCAGAAGCTGATTATCTGCCATGATCTCCGGTTTGTGGACCATGCTGTCTTTTTCGGTGATCTCCCGGATGACTCTGGCGGGATTTCCTGCCGCAAAACAGTTGGCGGGGATGTCCCGGGTGACAACGCTTCCCGCTCCGATAACACAGCCGTCTCCAATCGTCACGCCCGGACAAACCACTACATTGGCACCAAACCAGCAGTCATTGCCGATCTTCACCGGCTTGGCATAGCAGAAGCGTGTCGGGGTCCCGTTTTTATCTGCCATGAGCCGCCGCTCGGAGGCCACCATGGGGTGACAGGGGGTGACGATGGTGAAGTTGGGACCGAAGTTGTTGTCGTTGCCGATCTCCACTGCTGCATCATCCTGAATGGTAAGGTTGTAGTTGAAGAAACAACGTTCCCCGATGGATGTGTGTTTGCCGTAATGAAAAAAGACCGGACCCTGAATGAAACTTTTTTCGCCGAAGGATTTCAGGATCAATTTCAGGAGTTCCGCACGGGCTTCTGTATCATCTTCATTGGTGCTGTTGTAGATCCCGCTCAATTTGTGGGAGCGCAGCTTGATGGCTTTCAATTCCGGATCCCCGGGACAGAAAAGAACGCCCTGAAAAATCTTCTCTTCTTCACGCATGATGTTTTCCTTTATTTCTGCAATAAAAAAACCGCCGGAAAATCCGGCGGTTTTGAGGATGCTTAACACATCTTGCTGGAAATGCTTACTGCATTGCCTGGGCAACTGCCACGGCCACGTCCACGCTGGCGCCGACCATGGGGTTGTTCCCCATACCGATGAGACCCATCATTTCCACGTGAGCAGGAACGCTGGAGGACCCGGCGAACTGCGCATCGCTGTGCATACGGCCCATGGTATCGGTCATGCCATAGCTGCCGGGACCGGCGGCCATGTTGTCCGGATGCAGGGTACGGCCCGTGCCGCCGCCGGAAGCCACAGAGAAGAACTTGCGGCCGGCTTCAAGGCGTTCCTTCTTGTAGGTACCCATCACCGGGTGCTGGAAGCGGGTCGGGTTGGTGGAGTTGCCGGTAATGGCAATATCCACATCTTCCTGCCACATGATGGCAACGCCTTCACGGACGTCATCAGCACCGTAGCAGCGGACAGCCAGACGGTCCGGATTGCTGCCGAAAGCAGTTTCGGAAACGATCTGGAGCTTGCCGGTGGCGTAGTCAAACTTGGTTTCCACGCCGGTGAAGCCGTTGATACGGGCAATGATCTGGGCGGCATCTTTGCCGAGACCGTTCAGGATCACCCGCAGTTTGTTCTTGCGGACTTTGTTGGCGGATTTGGCCAGACCGATGGCGCCTTCGGCGGCGGCAAAGGATTCGTGACCGGCGGTGAAGGCGAAGCACTTGGTGTCTTCGGAGAGCAGCATGCTGGCCAGATTGCCATGGCCGATACCGACCTTGCGGTCATCCGCCACAGAACCGGGGATGCAGAAGCTCTGGAGACCTTCGCCCAGAGTTTTGGCGATTTCGCTGGCGACCGTCTGACCACGCTTGATGGCCACAGCCGCACCCACCAGGTATGCCCAGCAGGCGTTTTCAAAGCAGATGGGCTGGATGTCCTTCACGCGCTGGTAAATATCCAGACCTTTGGCTTTGGTGATCTGTTCCGCTTCTTCGATGGAAGCGATGCCGTTGTCGTTCAAAAACTTATTGACCTGAGCGATCCGGCGTTCGTAGCTTTCAAAAAGTGCCATGATATGCTCTCCTTATGCCTTGCGCGGGTTGATGACTTTTTCGGCATCGGCAAACCGGCCGTAGGACTTCTGGAATTTCTTGACGAAATCCTTGACGGACATCTTTTCCAGTTCTTCGGTGGTGGAATTGTTCACAAATTCCATCATCTTGCCAAGGTTGACAAATTCGTAACCGATGATCTTGTCTTCCTTGTCCAGAGCCAGACCGGTCACATAGCCTTCGGCCATTTCCAGGTAACGCACACCCTTCTGGGCGGTGCTGTACATGGTACCGGTGATGGAACGCAGCTGCTTCAGGTCTTCCAGACCGGCGCCGATGGGCAGCCCGCCTTCGGAGAAGGCAGTCTGGGTGCGGCCATAGACGATCTGCAAAAAGAGTTCGCGCATGGCGGTGTTGATGGCATCGCAGACCAGGTCGGTATTCAGAGCTTCCAGAATGGTCTTGCCGGGCAGGATTTCAGCAGCCATGGCGGCGGAGTGGGTCATCCCGCTGCAGCCGATGGTTTCCACCAGTGCTTCCTGGATGATACCGTCTTTCACGTTCAGCGTGAGTTTGCAGGCACCCTGCTGGGGGGCGCACCAGCCCACACCGTGGGTCAGGCCGGAAATATCTTTGACTTCTTTCGCCTGGGTCCAGGCACCTTCCTGCGGGATCGGAGCAGGACCGTGGTTCGGCCCCTGGGCGACGCAGACCATCTGCTCGACTTCATGCGAGCACAGATAGGGACAGCTCATGTTTTTTTCTCCTCATTTTATGTGTAGATGTGGTTGAAAACCGTATATTTACCAATATACACCGCAAAACGGATTTTTTCCAGTTGATTTTCAGTTTTTTTCAGGAAAAGAGGAGGCGCGCATAAGGCGAACCGGAGAGAATGGACAAGATGGACAAGATGGACAAGATGGACAAGATGGACAAGATGGACAAGATGGACAAGATGGACAAGATGGACAAGATGGACAAGATGGACAAGATGGACGTCGGCGGCATGGTATTGGGTATGTCCATTATGTCCATTATGTCCATTATTCCTACGGTTACAGAAAAAATCCCAATTCAAACTTGACATTTTGAAAAATAAGTTTAGTTTAAATCTGATGTTTCAGTGGAGTAACCTCTTGTTTCTGAAATTTTTGATTTGAGTCAAAATATGAAGCCTGATTTTCAACCTTCTCTTTTGCCGCTTCATGGGGGATACCGGCACTTGAAATCTTTTCAGATCGCACGGTTGGTGTATGATCTTACTGAGTATTTCGTCTGGCGTTATATTCCCCGGAATTCCCGAACTTGTGATCAGATGGTTCAGGCTGCCCGTTCCGGCGTTCAGAACATAGCTGAAGGAAGTTTAGCCTCCGGAACCAGCAAAAAAACAGAATTAAAATTGACAAATGTTGCCCGGGCAAGTTTGGAAGAACTGAAACTTGATTATGAGGATTTTATCCGTCAGCGGAATTTGCAGTTATGGGATGCTGCGGATTTGCGGTGCAAGTCTTTGATCTCTGCCAGATGCCGTTCTTTGGGGGCGATTCGGGCGTGGGTGAATGGCCCGGCTGGACAGAATTCTCCTGTTCCGGAGGTTGCTGCCAACGCTGCTTTGATATTGATCCGGGTTGCAAGTTCACTTCTTGCCCGGCAAATTGTTCGTCTGGCTACTGATTTTGAAGAGAAGGGCGGCTTTACTGAACGGCTCTATCAGGTTCGAAGTAAAGCTCGCCGGAACAAAACCGGTCTCTGATTTCTTCAAAAAGCCTATACCCTCACTCCCCGTAGGGGATAAAGAGGATGTGCCCTTTGACTTTGCCTTTTTCCACGGTGCGCTCAAAGACCCGCCACAGAAAACGGAAACGGCTGTCTTCTCCATCTTTCTGGATCGCCACAAAGGGGAAATAGATCGTTTCCGATTTCTTCCCCCGGCGTTTGTGACGGTACAGAAATTGCAATATCTGAACATCTTCCCGTTCCGTCGTACCCTCGCCGGATGCCAGTTTCAGTAAAAATTTCCAGCTGTAATCCCCGTTGCTGATATGGATCCGGTTGAAGAAAAAGAGATTGCCGAATTCACTCCTTGTAAGGGGCGTGCACGCCTGATAAACCGCCTGTTTCGCTTTTGCCGGATCCGTCATATCCAGCGATACATGGGCATCGGCCGCCTGCCGGGTGATTTCTCCCGCGCGTTTGCGCAGTTTTGCCTGTTCTTTCCCGATGGCTTCTTCTTCCAGACGGATGCGTTCCTGTTCAATGAGATAGGTATATTTTTCAATTTTCGTTTTCTGCGGCCACTTCTTTGCCCGGCGTTCTTCCAGTTTTTTCCTGCGTCTGGCAAGATTGCCGGTATCCCGCTGAACTTTTTGGATATCCTGCCGGAGTTTTTCCAGCGTTTGAGCATCATAACCTTTTTTTGCCGTGTAAAATGTTTTGATTTCCCGGTGGAAAAGACCGCAGGCGGCAAATGTTTTGTCCTGCGAAAGAAGCTGTCTTTCCGGATCGGCGGCAGGGGAATAAATGGCGGCTGTATTTTGATCATGCTCCTTTGTCCGTCTGTAATACCCCATGGGCCAGAAAACCGCAGTGGTACTGTTTCCTTTGGTTCGGCTGCCCCACGAAAGAAGCGGCAGGGAATAGAATTCCGACCGGTGTGGTGTTTTTTCAAACCATGTCAGCAGGACCGGCAACAGGCGGAAAGTACAGTCCCTGCGGCTGTGCTGGAAATACAGCGGTATAAATCCGCCGGTGGTATAAGATTCTGTGGGCAATGTCACCTTTTGCTGCAATTCCTGCAGAAAAAGGTTCAATGTGGGACTGTCCACTACCGAATCCGGCAGTTTGGCTTCCGGATCAATGATTTGCAGTTCCTGCCGGATCCTCTGCCTGCCGGAGGGGGAATATTTTATTTTGTTTAACCGCTCAAACGCCCGGGTTTTCGGATTTTCGGCATAAATGCGGGAGGTTTCAAAGCCGCTCAAAAGAAGCCATGCGTGCAAACTGGTTTCTCCGGCATAACCGTGCACATGGGGATTGCCCGTTATGAACGCATTTCTCCGGGTATAACCGCAAAGAAGATTGCTTAAAATGGAAAAACGGGTTCTGTATTCCGTTTTCTTGAAATAGGGGAATCCCAGCAGGATGTTGAATTCAGCATTTTCGCTGTCTGTTTCAAAACCGAACAGCGGAAAAAGTCCGCCGCTCACGGTTTTCTGCTGAACAAAAGATTCTGCGACTTTGGCTCGGATCCTGTCCCAGGCGGCTTTGTCCGTCCTGGGGGGCAGGGGGGCTTGGATGCCGTAGGGTGCAAGTTTGTAGGCAAGGGTGGTATCCGGCGTGATTTGCTGCAAACTTAAAAGCCGGCGGAGATCATACGGGCCCGGATCACTCCAGTTGATCTCTGTTTTGCCGTATCCCAGAAGACTGATCAGATGAAAATCGGATGAGATAAATGGACTCTTATACGGATCATGCTTGCAGTTTTCTTTATGTTGGCGTATCCAGAATGGGATATACATGCTGAAGTCGGGCGAGTGATGGATCAGCGGGAAAAATCCGTAACCTTTGACTTCATTATTCCAGTAGGTGTTGAAGATCCAGCCGTGGCGCTTTGCCGGATTCCAGGCAATCAGGGGGAAGAGGATGGAGTAATCATCCCCTTCCTGATTGTAAAAGGGGCGCACTGCAAAGCCGTAGGGGTCGGCATCGATCATGGGCCACAGGCAGGAGATGTAATCCCGGTTGCGGAAAAAGAAGGGCCAGACATTGATGAGTGTATCGTGGATCCCTCCCAATTCCTGCCGTTGATCCCGTTTGGTATGCGCAGGGTGAACTGCTTTTTCCGGGAATTTACCGGAAGTCAGGCGGGACTTGGAGGGGGCGGAGTAGTCCTGAAAAACACCGCCGGAAGTGCGCAGCATCCTTTCGCTGGAAGCACAGCCTGCCAGCAGAAATGCCGATAAGCAAACCGCAGTTCCCGCAAGATACTTTTTCATGACTGGTTTCCTTTTGCTGAAAAGAATTATTCTGCAGCGATCACTGTACCTTTATCGATGGGGGTGGAACGCCGCCGCCAGGTGGGATCATCCAGATCTTCTCCGTTCCAGATGACCGGCTGGGTTTTTTCCATCATGCCTTTAGACTGATTTTCAAAGGCGAATTCCTGCTGGGCATTGTTGGCGGGCTGCTTTGTTGTCTTTTGTTTTGCCTGCCGGGGTTTGCGGGCCGTTGCACCGGCTGCAGCGGGCAGCTCGGTCCGGAGAACCTGTTCATCGGCAGAGTCGTCAAATTTCACTGTGACACAACAGACCATCACCCGGTCGCCGAATGTGGGTTCCACCGATGCCCCGCTGAGGATCTTTGCAGATGGTCCGATAAATTCCATGGCGGCATCCAGTGTCTGCCGGACTTCCCCGATGGAGAGGTCGCTGCCGCCAATGAGGGACATGATCACGGCATCCGCATTCCAAATCTTGTCGGCGCCGCCCAGCAGGGGGGCCTGAAGCATTTTTTCCAGTGCTTTCAAACAGCAATCCGCGCCGTCTGCCCGGACGGCATGACCCACGCCGATACTGCAGAATCCCTTTTTCCGGTGCAGGATCGCCGCCAGATCCCCTGTTTCCGGAGCCAGAATATTGTTCTGCGTCAAAAGCAGGGTAATGGCAAGAGCTGTTTCCGCCAGTTCCCGGTTCGCCATGTCGTATGCCTGCAAAACCGGTGTGGCGGGAGGCAATACGGAATAAAGCAGATCGTTGGGCAGGGCAAGGACTGCCTCTGCGCCCGTAAGCAGATCCTGCCGGATGGCCTCTTCTGCCGCCTGTCTGCGGCTGTGCCCTTCCTGCGAAAAAGGCAGCGTTACCAGAAAGATCACCGGAATATCGTTTTTCCGGCAGATGCTTTGAATGATCCCGGCCCCGCCGGTAGCTGTGCCGCCGCCGAAAGCCGCTGTAACCAGCAGAAATTCCGGGGTGCCGATCAGTTTTTCAATCGAACTGCGTTCGTGGGAAAGCGCGCGTTGTCCATCCAGAACTTCTCCTCCGCACCCGCGGCCATTGCGCCAATCCTGTGCGGCAAGAAGCCGGTTTTCCGGAGCTACACCGGAATTTTCCAGTTTATTTTTATCCGTATCGATCGCCAGTACCCGTACCTGGAGTCCTTCCGGAAGCATATTCTGCAGCCGCCCTGCGGTAGCGACACCTACGCTGCCAAGCCCCAGAACGGTAAGACCCTGTTGAACCGTCATTCTTTTTTGCCTTTATTTGAGGTATTTGCCGAAAATAAGAGAACATTTTTCCCGGGTTTCCGGCGGGATACATGCCGGATCTGTCACAACTGCGCTTGCCATAGCGTGAGGACACGCACATTTCCGGGGGAGTTTGCTGAATTCCTGCGCTGCTATCTGAACAAGTTTGCAGGAGAGATCTTTGTTTGCCGCCATGTGCCCCAGGATCATTTCCAGCGTGACCGGTTCTTTGGATTCATGCCAGCAGTCAAAATCGGTTACAAATGCCGCAGTGGCATAGCAAATTTCCGCTTCTCTTGCCAGTTTTGCTTCCGTCAGATTGGTCATGCCGATCACCGAAAAGCCCATGGCACGGTAAAAACGGGATTCCGCCCGGGTGGAGAATGCGGGACCCGCCATATTGACATACGTTCCCGAACGGAAGACCCGGCGGCGGGGATCGTCGCTGTCTTTGATTGCTTTTTCCAGCGCATCGGCCGCCAGAGCGCTCAATTCCGGACAGACCGGGTCGGCAAAGGTGATATGCCCCACGATGCCGTCCCCGAAAAAAGTCTGATCCTGCGGCGGCTGTTTACTGCGGTCAAAATACTGATCCACGATCACCACATCCCGCGGGCGGATCTTTTTCCGCAGACTGCCCACTGCTGAAATGCTTAAAATATGAGTGACCCCCAGCATTTTCATGGCGGCGATATTGGCTTTGTAATTGATTTCGTGAGGCTGGATGGTGTGGCCCTTGCCGTGACGGGAGAGGAAAATCAGTTCACAGCCACCGTATTTGCCGGTTTGAAGCGGGGCAGAGGGGCGCCCGTAAGGGGTTTCCGGGAATTCCTCCCGGGTTTCGGTCATTCCCAGCAGTTCATTGAGGCCGCTTCCGCCGATAATTCCAAGTTTCATAGGTTCCTGTCCTTGCTTTTTCCTGAAATGATTCTATTTTACTAACAGGAAAAGAATATAATTCATATCATTGCAAAATGCAATCTTTTTTTGTGAGAGGAGATTGAAAAATGCTTTGCGATATCTGCAAAAAAAATGAAGCAACGATCCATTACAAGGAGATCGTGGGCGGTCAGCAGAAATCGTTGAATGTTTGTGCTGAATGTGCCCAGAAACATGAGAAGGCCTCCGGAATGAATTTCGGCGCCTTCAATCTGGCGGAAATGCTTTTTAATCTGGGGAAACTTTCCGGCGGTCCGGAAATGGAAAAAGAGGCTTCTTTGCCGGAACAGCTGACTTGTCCCCAATGCGGGAGAACGGTCAAGGATCTGCATGATTCCGGCGGTCGGCTGGGGTGCGCGGCATGCTACAAGAGTTTTGCACCGCTTCTGGAAGATGTGTTGAACCGGGTGCAGCGGGGCAGAGTCCATGTGGGCAAACGCCCCGGAGTCAAACGGCGCAATATCGCCGGAAATGCGGCGGTCACAGCCGCCAAACTGGCCGCCCTCAGGGAAGAACTTGCCCGTTTGGTGAAAGTGGAAAATTATGAAAAGGCCGCCCAGGTGCGGGATGCCATCCGGGAATTGGAAAAAGCGGCGAAGCCGGAGGGGGAAGTATGAGCATTTCTCCTATGGAGCGGCTGTTGCGGAATCCGGTAAGTTTTCTCGGTGAATCGGGGGATGACGGGCTGGTGGCTGTGAGTTCCCGTATCCGGTTGGCTCGGAATCTGGCAGATTTTCCCTTTCCGCCAGCGGCGGCGCCGGAACAGTTGACGGCGGTCCGGGATCTGGTGGCGGAGGCGGTACAGCGCGGCCGCATCTTCGGTGCCGGAACATTCCGTTTTGATGTGGCGGATCTTCTTCCGCTGGATCAGGAAATTCTGTTTGAGCGGCGGCTGGTCAGCAGGGATTTTCTGAACAATCCTGCCGCCGGAGCGTTGCTTGCCCGGGCAGATGAAAGTGTGTCGCTGATGGTCAATGAAGAGGATCATTTGCGTTTGCAGGCATTCAAACCCGGTTTTGCGCTGGAGGAAGTCTGGCAGGAAGTCGATAAGGTGGACAGTAAACTGGATGGGAAACTTTGTTTTGCTTTTGATGATACACTGGGGTATCTGACAAGCTGTCCCACCAATGCGGGGACGGGGATGCGGGCCTCGGTGATGCTGCATCTGCCGGGGCTGGTGATGACAGGGCGTATTGCTCCTCTGGTTCAGGGGGCCGCCAAACTGAATCTTGCCGTCCGGGGGGCGTACGGCGAAGGAACGGAAAATCAGGGGGATCTGTACCAGATCTCCAATCAGGCGACTCTGGGGGAAAGTGAAGTTGAGATCGTGGAACATCTTTCCCGTGTGATCCGGCAGATCATTTCTTTTGAATTGCAGGCCCGGGAAACGGTGCAGAAAAAGGACCGGAACAACCTGTGTGATCTGGTTGGCCGTGCCTACGGCTTGCTCCGTCATGCTTACACACTTTCGCTGGCGGAATCTTTGCAGGCATTGTCCTGTCTCCGGCTCGGGGTCGGTTTGAACATGTTTCAATCGGTGGATTTGGAGATGGTGAACCGTCTTTGGGTCTATACCAACCCTGCTCACTTGAGCAAATTGGCGGGGCATCCTCTTTCCGGGGGGGAGGCAGATGTGGAACGGGCCCGTCTTTTCCGGGATACTTTTGCCGGAAAAAGGGCAGAATAAGGCGGCTTGAGCATGGTATTTTCTATTGGGAATCTGGTGCTTTACAAGCAGAAAGCCGCTATTGTACGCAGTGTTTCTGCTGACAAACTGGAAATTTCCATCGAGGGCGGTTCCGGTAAAAATGTCCGCCCCAAAGATATTTCGTTGATCCACCCCGGTCCGGCGGGGGCATTGCCTCCGGCTGTTTTGCCGAAACCGGATTGCGGCGAATTGGCGGAATTGATGGATGGCGAAACGCTGTCCTTTGCTGAATTTCTGGATTGTGCCTACGGCGAAAATACGCCGTCCGCCGCCTGGAGTGCGTGGCAGTTGCTGGTGGAGGGGATTTTCTTTACCGGTTCGCCGGAAGACGGCGTAAAAGCCCGTTCACCGGAGGAGGTGGCGGCATCTCTGGCGGTTATTCAGGCAAAAGAAAAGGAGGCCGCAGAGCGGGCCGCTCTTTTGGAACGCATCCGCACCGGTGCGGTGGATCCGGAAAAAGACCGGGGGGCGATCCGTGAATTGGAACAAGTGGCTCTGGGGGCACTTGCTTCCAGCCGCCTTATGCGGGATCTGGGGATGGAAAGTGCTCCGGATACCGCGCACATGCTGCTTTTGAAATTGGGGTGTTGGGATGAATTCCGCAATCCTTTTCCCGCCCGTGCCGGGGTGGAATTGGGGGAACCTGCTTTCTGCCTGGATGCCGAAGTGCAGGATGTCCGGCGGGATATGACCGGGCAGGAAGCCTATGCCATTGACGATGCCGGAAGTGAAGATCCGGACGATGCCATCGCTTTTTCGGACGGGATTTTGTATGTTCATGTGGCGGACCCCGGAGCGGCTGTTGCGCCGGAGGGAGAGGCGGATCTGGAAGCCCGTACCCGGGGAGGCAATCTCTATTTGCCGGATGGTGTGACACCCATGCTCCCGCGGGAGGCGACTTCCCGGTTCGGGTTGGGGCTGGCAGAAACGGGACCGGCGTGGACATTTGCCATATCTTTTGCGGAGGATGGTCAGGCTGTGCTGCAGGATTTCTTTCTTTCCACTGTGCGGGTTTCCCGGCATGATTACGACAGTGCCCAGGTGCTTCTTGCCGGACCTCTTGCCCCGGCGGCAGAGGCGCTGGAAAAATTCAAGGAATACCGGAAAAGCCAGGGGGCACTTTTTATCCGGATGCCGGAAGTGAAAGTGCGTTTGGACAATGGAGAGATCCAAATCACGCCATTGCCCTTTTCTCCGGTACGGGAATTTGTGGCCAATGCCATGATCTCTGCCGGGTTTGCGGTGGCAAAATATACGGCAGAACGGGAAATCGCCATGCCATACGTTACGCAGGTCCCGGCGGATCTGCCGGAGCCTCCGGCGGAGGATGCTTCTCTTCCTGTGATGCACGCTGCCCGGCGGGCCTGTTCCCCGGGGATGCTGGATCCGTGGCCGGGGAAACATGCCGGATTGGGGTTGGAACCCTATGTGCGGGTAACCAGTCCTCTGCGGCGGTACGAAGATTTGCTGGCTCAACGGCAGCTGCGCCGGATCTTGCGGGGGGAAACCCCCATGAGTTCCGAAGAAATGGCATCCTGTTTTGCTCCTGCAGAGGAGGGGGCGTATCTGCGGAGCCGGCTGGAACGGCAGGTGAATGAGTTTTACAAGATTTTGTGGTTCAAACAGCATCCGGACTGGCAGGGGGAAGCTGTGGTGCTTGCCAATCTGGATGGCGGCAGATCGGTGTGTATTCTGCCTGAATTTGCCTATGAATTCACTACCCGTTACGGCAATGGAGAGTTGATGCCGGGGGAACGCCTGCCTGTGGCAGTGGAACTGGCGGACCCGGTGACATTGACCTGCCGTTTCCGTTTTGTGTAAATGAAAATCGCAGTTTATAATATCGCTTACGGAACAGGCAGTCCCAAGGGGGAGGCGCGGCGGCTGATCACGGGACATCATTATCTTGCTGCACCGGAACGACCGCTCCGGAAGATCGGTACATTTTTTCAGGGGGAGAACCCGGACATTATCGGTTTATTGGAAACGGATCTTGGCAGTCCGAGAACGCACGGAGTCAATCAGGCGGAAGTCCTTGCCGGGTTGACGGGGCTGACGCCGGTCTGGTTCCGGAAATACGCTCCCGATTCCAAATTGCTTTCACTTCCCTACTGGCGGAGTCAGGGGAATGCCGTGCTGGTTCCGGAACGGGAGCCGGATGCCGTCGCCGGTTTCATGCCTTGCGGGATGAAGAAACTTGTGTTATCGGTACGGAGTTGCGGGATCCGTTTTTTTCTGGTGCATCTGGCATTGACCTATCCGGTGCGGCAGAGGCAGATCCGGTGGCTTGCGGAAACGCTGGAAGGTGTGAAAGAACCCATGATCCTTGCGGGGGATTTCAATACCTTCCGCGGGGCAGGGGAGTTGGCGGAATTGTGTCGCAGATGCGGGTTGCATTCTGCCAACAGGGAACTGCATGCAACATATCCAGCGTGGAAACCGGTGAAAGTGCTGGATCACATTCTTTATTCCGGCGAGCTGAAACTGGTGGATTTTCAGGTGCCGCACCTGCCTTTTTCCGACCATCTCCCGCTGGTGGCGGAGTTTGCGTAAAAAAAGGCTGTGTACTAAACAATGACTGATTTTTCTATATAGCAATTTATTTGCTATACACCTGGTCTCTGCGAGGCTGGGTTCCGCGTGCTGAACGCACGCAGAACCGCAAGGCCCCGGAAAAAATCGCAAGCTGATTGCTTGCTGATTTTTTATTGGCGCGGGGGGCCGGGGCTTGCTATTTAAGGGCTGCTCGCCCTTAAAAATCCCCGCAAGGGGCGGTTGCCCCTTGACCCGTCGCTTGACGATTAAAAATCGTCTGCGCTCCATAATATCAGTCTATGTTTAGTACAGAGCCAAAAAAAAACTGCCGCAACCTTTAGCGGTCTGCGGCAGTTTGTATGGACCCGGAAAAGTTACTTGCGTTCCGCCAGTGTTTTCTTTTCGTAGGAACGGATCATTTCCAGCCATTCCCCGTCGGTGGGGACTCCGGCTCGGCGGCAGTATTCGTTCCAAACAGCCTGAACCGGCATGGTTTTCATGGTTTCCATGGTGACAAGGCGGCCGGTGAAATCTCCTTTCTTTTCCATTTCTGCCAGTGCCTTTGCCGGGGCAAGCATGGCTGTCAGCAGGGCAAGACGGGTGGCTCGGGCCCCGATGGCCCATGCAGCGATCCGGTTGATGCTGCCGTCAAAGTAATCCAGCCCGATATGCACCTTGTTGTCCAGCTGGTGGCGGACTACTTCTTCGGCAATGGCGCGGAGTTCATCGTTGAGGATCACGGCGTGGTCACTGTCCCAGCGGACGCCGCGGCTCACATGAAGCATCAACTCATTGCTGAAAAGCATCAGGGAACTGATTTTGTCCGCAATGGATTCGGTGGGGTGGAAGTGACCGGAGTCCAGACAGATCATCTTGCCGCGGCTCAAGGCATAGCCCATATAGAATTCATGGGAGCCGGTGACATAACTTTCACTGCCGATACCGAAAAGTTTGCTTTCCAGAGAATCCCGGTTGCATTTCTGATCGATTTTTTCAGCAAAGATCTCATCCAGAGATTCGATCAGCCGCTTGCGTGGGGCCATGCGGTCTGCGGCAATATCTTTGTACCCGTCCGGGATCCAGAAATTGGTGATGCAGCAGTTTTTCAGGCGTTTGCCGAAGGCTTCTGCAATTTTCCGGCAGGCGATGCCGTGGCGGATCCAGTATTTGCGGACAGCCTTATCCGGGCTGCTCAAAGTCATGCCGCTTGCCGCCATGGGGTGTGCAAAGAATGTGGGGTTGAAGTCCAGCCCGATCCTGCGGTCCGCCGCCCAGTCCATAAAGGGGGCAAAATCGTCCGCTGTAAGTTCATCCCGGCCCGGTTTTTTCTTGCCGGAGGGTTCTGCATAAATGGCGTGGAGATTGACCCGTTTGGGGCCGGGGATCAGGGTAAAAGCGAAATCCAGATCCGCACGCAGTTCATTTCCGTTGCGGGCTCGGCCGGGGTGGTTTCCGGTCACGGCAAGGCCGCCATCCAGAGCCCCTGCATTTTCAAATCCGGCAACATCGTCTCCCTGCCAGCAATGCAGGCTCAAGGCGATTTTGTCCAGCCGGGCGAGAACCTTTTCTGTATCCACGCCGATTTCCTGAAATCTGGTGTTTGCCATTTTGTAGCAATTCATTATAAACCTCTTTTTTGTGATTGAACTGAATTTTGTTGAAAAATATATCACAGGAGAAATATCTTGCAAGTTTTTCCGGAAAGAAACTTGTTTTTTTGTTTTTTCTTGCTATAATGTATGCGGACAAATAAGGAGAGAACAGCTCATGACAGAACGCCTGAAAGATTTGCCGCAGGGCACCGAAACGATTTTGATCGTGGACGATCACGAAACGATCTGGGATTTTCTGGTGGAAGCATTGCAGATGCTCGGATATTCGGTGCTTCTGGCGGAAAATGGCGAAGATGCCGTCAGTATTTACCGCGAAAATCCCGGTGCCATCGATCTTGTTTTGCTGGATATGATCATGCCCAAACTGGGGGGGCATCAGGCATTTTACCAGTTGCGTGCCATTGATCCGGATGTAAAGGTTCTGCTGTCCAGCGGGTTTGTATCCGAAGAAGAGGTCAATGACCTGCTTCAGCAGGGGGCGTGCGGCTTCCTGCCGAAACCCCACCGCCTGCCGCAGGTGGCAAAAGCCATCCGGAATGCTCTGGACGGAAAATAATTTTTTCTGCAGTATTTTCAACCATTTATTGCCTGCCGATATTTCGGCACGGGAGGAGTTTTTTATGAAAAAAACATTGCTGCACAGTGTTTGTGCCATTGGTGTTTGTGCCGGGATGCAGCTTGCTGCTGCTGAATACCGTGTGTCGGCCGGGATGGATCTGGAGGAAGTGAATCAGAAAGTCCAGCCGGGGGATACGGTCATTTTGTCAAAAGGCCGCCATGTGGGACAGATCAAGCCCCACCGTTCCGGAGAGCCCGGCAAACCCATTGTCTACCGCGGGGAAGCCGGGGCTTTGCTTTATAACGACAAAGTTTCTGTGATCGAACTCCATAATCTTGCTTATATCACGCTGGAAAATCTGGCCGTGACCGCCGGGCCCGGTAAAGCCTGGTTCGATCAGGTGAATTGCAAATATATCACGGTGCGGAAATGCAGTTTTACGAATGCTTCCGGCTTGTGGGCGCCTTTCAAGGTGAACGGTGCGGAATTCTGCCGGTATGAAGATATTCTGGCGGACGGCTGCATCAAGGCCCCGGAGGCTCTGGATGGCCGCAGCGGTTTTACCGGGGCCAATCTGATGGATATCCACAAGGCGCAGAAGTGTGTGTTTGAGCGCATCCATACCATGCGGGGCGGGCATACGCCTTTTGTGCAGTGGTACACTTGCAGTGATAATGTGATCCGTGACTGCATGTTTGATTCCCGCTGGGCCCGGAATTTTGAATTTTTCAATGCCCCGGGGATGTTGATCGAACGGTGTGTTATTGTGAATGCGTATCATGGTGCCAGCAGTGCGGATACCGGGGCGAAACTTTTTATTCACAACTCTATTTTCCGCCGGAATCTTATTGTCCGGAATGCGGATATACCTCTGGTGGCAAACAGTTACACTTATCCCGGAATGCCGCCCTTCAGTATCCGGGACAGCCGTCTTTACTTCAATACCTGGAGCGAAAACGGCACTGGCGGTTTCTCTCTCTACGATGCTTGGCAGGGGGAACAGCGGGTGTTGAACAATGTTTTCAAAAACAACATCTGGAGCCGTAATAATCCGGGCGGCGATCCCATTTGCCTTTTTGTCAATCGCACCGTGCGCGGGGAGGAAAACCAATTTCGCGGAAATATCTTTTTCGGCAGAAAAACCGGTGATCCTGTAATCTGGCATTCCGGGCAGTATCTTTCGCTGGAAAAAGCCTCTTTTTTCTGTCCTGAAATGTTCAAAGGCAATTACGATCTGGATCCGGAATTTAGCGATCCGGATCAGGATCAATTCAGTCTGAAAGAAACAAGTCCTGCCCGTAACCGGGGCGTGGCTCTGACGGTGACCCGCTCTGCCGGAAAGGGCCGAACGGTGGAAGTTGCAGATGCCCGGTATTTTTATGACGGATTCGGTATTCCCGGGGAAAAGGGGGATGAGATCCGCATCGGTACCAAAACTGCCCGGGTCGTTGCCCGGGATCTGGAAAAGAATACGCTGACATTGGATCGGGATTTGGCTTGGGTGATCCATGAAGAGGTGAATTTGCCATTCTATGGATCTGCACCGGATCCCGGTGCTTATGAGTACGGGATGGAAACTGGACCGTTTTTGAAGGATCGGGTGGGGTCGGTTCCTTCGGATTACAAGTGTGATTATGAGCCGGAGCATATCAAAGAATGGGCGGCGTGGTGGTTTGCGGGCCGTCAGGGACCCAGTGCCATGGCGCTGGACTTGAAAGAACCGGCGGCGAAAGGGAAAGGTTCGGCAAAAGTATTGTATGTGTACCGTCATCCGAAGTTTGCGGACCGGGTGCTGGCGGTGGGATACAGCGATGAGCATCCTGCGAAGCCCTCCAATCTCTCCTGTTATATCAGCCCGGCCAATTGGGATGTGACGAAATATCCTTATGTCAAATTTTTCTATCGTATTCCGAAAGATGTTCCTGTAGGGTTGACGGTTCGTTTCTTCGGGAAAGCCGGACGGCCGGAACGGGTTTATCTGGGCGGCAGTCCTGCTTACAGTTCCGGCAAAGCTCCCCGCGCGGATCTTTATCCGTTGAGGGATGACGGTAAGTGGCATGAAATCACGGTGGATCTGCGGAAGGCTCTGCAGTTTGCCCCGGACACAGCAATCATTCAGGATTTTGGCTTCCGTACCGAAGGCAATGGCAAACCCGGCCAGTGTTTCTGGTTTGACGAGTTTGAGATCCTGCCTGAAAAGTAGGCAGACTGCAACAAAAAAGGACCTTGCAAAGGGTCCTTTTTTGTTGGGCTCTGTACTAAACATAGACTGATATTATGGAGCGCAGACGATCTGGATCGTCAAGCGACGGGTCAAGGGGCAACCGCCCCTTGCGGGGATTTTTAAGGGCGAGAAGCCCTTAAAAGATAAGCCCCGGCCCCCCGCTCCAATAAAAAATCAGCAAGCAATCAGCTTGCGATTTTTTCCGGGGCCTTACGGTTCTGCGTGCGTTCAGCACGCGGAACCCAGCCTCGCAGAGACCAAGTGCATAGCAAATAAATTGCTATATAGAAAAATCAGTCATTGTTTAGTATACAGCCTTTTGTTGTTGATAATTTGCCTATTTTCCCGGGAAAATCTCCAGAAAACAGCGGAATCCAGCCGATTCCGGAAGTTCAAAGGCCGGTGTGATCCGGCAGCGGGCTTTTTGCAGCTGCGTCGAATCGGCTTCCGCCCGTTCCGGGGACTGGTAGAGAATGTACCTTCCGCCGGGAGCCGGGAATTTGGAGGTGTCACGGTAAATACTTGCCGCTTCCGCTACCGCCCGGGCCGTAATAATATCAAATTTCCGCATAAATTCCTGTTTGCGGTTCAGTTCATTGGCTCTGCCATGGATGGCGGTCAGGTTGGTCAACCCCAGTTTCTTTGCGGCATCAGCCACAAAGGCGATTTTTTTCCCCGTGGAATCAATGCTGGTAATGGTCAACTGCGGATAGGCAAGGGCAAGGATCAGCGACGGAAAACCCGCTCCGCAGCCGATGTCAGCGATCCGGAGCGTTTTCTCTGCCAACTCCGGAAAAAATTTGCCGATACTCAAACTGTCTGCCGCATGTTTTATAGCAAAATCCTGTTCGCCAAGGATACGGGTCAGGTTGGTGATCTTATTGGCTTCTTCCAGAATTTCCCGGAGTCTGGCACATTGAATGGCAAATTCCGGGGCATTTTTTACATGACACTCCTCTGCAAAGGCGGCAAGATCAAAATTCATCGTGCGATCCCTCCTGTCAGCACCGCAGCCAGAATACTGGCGGCGGAAAGAAGAAACAAAAATCCGGAAACGATCAGGCGATACCGGGGCGAATCACAGCATTTCCGTAAAAGATCCCGCATCCAGCAGGGTTTCCCGGAGAAACAGATCCCCACGATCCCCAAAATCCAGTAGAGGATGGAGAATATCGCCAGATACGGCGTGTGCCATGTGAAGGCACTGTAAACAAAATAGTAGGCACTCAAAATAAACAGCCCCCCCAATGCCCTGCTCAAGAGATAGTCCAGAAAAAACCACCCGAGTACGGTAAAAACGACCACCGCCGGATACAGCAGCGGCAGCATCCAGTTGAATACAATGGGTTCTGCATGGGGGACGCACCAGAGCAGTGCCAGAAAGCCCAGCACTGCTCCCGCTTTTTTATGCCGGGGGATACGGTCGGTCCACTCTTTGTCTGCCGGTCTCCTGCGTAAGAGCCAGACGCCGGTTCCGGATTCCAGAATCGCGGCAAAAATCAATGCCGCCAGATATATTGCCTGATCACTCATTTTCCCATTTCTCCAAAAGTTCCAATAGTTTCATAAGCTGTGCCGGTGGTTCCGGACGGCTCCCCGTCTGCGGATAATCTCCACTCCAACTGCCGAGCGTTGCGGCAAGATGTGCCCGTGCTGTGGCGACTTTTGCCTGCATTTTTGCTGTTATTGCTTTGCTCCGGGGATCATCTCCCGCAAGAAGTGCGGCAGTTTCTGCGGCTTTTTGAGCCTCCTGATATTCAGCCTGTGCCAGTTCCAGTTCGGCGGCAATGCCGATAGCAGTCAAAAGTTCCCGCATTCCTTCCAATTCATTCCGGTCAGCCAGTTCTCTTTTGTACAGTTCCCGCGGTGCCCGCAAAAGTGTCCGGGCTGCCGCCAGTGCCCGGTGGCGGGTTGTGGAGAATTTGCCGCTTGACCACGCACGGACGGCGGCGGCAAGTTCTGCCGGGGAAAGTTTGCTTCCCTGTAATTCCTTCCGGCAGGCGAGTGCCGTTTCCAGTTTCCGGTCCGGCGGCAGCGGGGCGGGGAGAACGGTGTCTTTCTGCAATACGAAAGGCAGTCCGGCCGGGAGCCCCAGCATGGTGCGGATACCCATCCGGGTTTCGGCAAGTTCTTCCCGGGCCCGGGCAAGTTCCTGTTGAAGCGCCGGAGCATTTTCTTCTTTCTTCAATGCCTCTTCAAGAGCGTTGATCTCCTGTTCTTTTGAAAACAGGAGGGTGGTCAGTTCCGCCAACTCCATATCCAGCAGTTCGGCGGATCGGGAACGCAGGAGATTGCGGGCTGTGGCGGTATCCGGTGCCGTCAATTCCTGCAAAAAGAGTTGGGCGGTATGCAGAGCTTTCCGGACGGATTGGTATTCTGCGGCATCCGGAACCGTGGAAAGGGTGGCGACACGACCGGCAAGAGAGTGTTCCAGCGTTTGCTTCTGCAATTCCTCCCGGAGCATCTGCCAATTTTCTTCGATCCGGATATCCAGCAGATTTTCCCGGCATTTCTGCCGTGCCGTACTTTCTTTGAATACCGGATCGGTCGCATGATTTTCCGCGGTGGGGACGCTTACGGTGCATCCGGCGCAAAAAATCAGCAAAATGAGTGTAAAAAGTCTGAACATTTCTTTGCAACTTTCATAAGATGTGGTAAATTACACTTGGAATCTGTAAATACAAGTATTTTTTTTAAAAAAGCAGCTGCCTCTCCGGTTTTTCCGGTATCCCGGCTGCAGGAGAATCATAAAATGAGACAGGATTTTCTGCCGTTCACCCGGCCCGCCATTACCGAGTCGGACATCCATGCCGTGGTGGATGTTTTGCGTTCCGGCTGGATTACCAACGGTCCCAAAAATCAGGAGTTGGAGCAGGGGATCTGCGAACTGACCGGGAGCAAATATGCTATTGCTTTATCCAGTGCCACTGCCGGGATGCACCTTTTGCTGAAAGCTATGAAGATCGGTCCCGGGGATGAGGTGATCACGCCTTCCATGACCTGGGTATCCATGGTCAATATGATCGTCCTTGCCGGAGCGACGCCGGTTTTTTGCGATGTGGACAAAGATACCATGCTGGTTACGCCGGAATCCGTGAAGCAGGCGATCACGCCCCGGACCCGGCTGATCGTGCCGGTACATTTTGCCGGGGCTCCCTGTGATCTGGACGGTATCCGGGCCGTGGCGGGTGCCATTCCTGTGGTGGAAGATGCCGCCCACGCTTTGGGGACGTATTACAAAGGCCGCCATGTGGGGCAGGGGAACTCGGCGATCTATTCTCTGCACGCCATCAAGAATGTGACCGCCGGAGAAGGCGGCATTTTCTGTACGGACGATAAAGAGTTGGCAGATGAGATCCGGCTGATGAAATTTCACGGGATCAAGGTGGATGCTTTTGACCGGGAAAATCGCGGGCGTGCGCCGCAGGCGGAAGTATTTGAGCCCGGATTCAAGTATAATCTTACGGATATGCAGGCGGCTCTTGCCGCCAGCCAGCTGCAGCGGGTGGTGAATATCAACCGCAAGCGGCAGGAACTTGCCATGCGTTACCGGGAGCTTCTGGCAGATGTGCCGGGGGTTCAGCCGTTGAGTGATCCGGCCGGTTACGGTTTTACCCATGCGTGGCATCTCTTTATCGTGCGGGTGACAGCGGATGATATCACCCGGGATGTATTTATGAGTGAACTCAAAAAACGCAATATCGGCACCGGGCTGCATTTCCGCTGTGCGCATCTTCAGCGTTATTACCGGGAAGTTATGGGGTTCAAGGCAGGGATGCTGCCGAATACAGAGTTTAACAGCGACCGCATTTGTTCCCTGCCGCTTTTCCCGGATATGAAGCGCGAAGATGTGGATGATGTTGCAGCGGTCATCCGGGAAGTGTTGGCACATTGATCACGCGCAAGTTCCAGCTTGATGAACAGAACCGTCCGCGGATCCTTCTGTGGGTCTTTGCGGCAGGGGCACTTTTGTATCATCTCGGGGCGGAGCAACTGACTGCCACGGAGCAGATCTACATCAAACTGGTGAAAGAGATCTGGGAAAAAAAGGATTTGTTTTATCCGGTTCTGCAAAGCGGTTCCGAAACGCCTCTGTGGTTTTTGTGGAGCGGGACTCTGACTGTGGGGCTTGGCCCACAGCCATTGGAACATTTTCTGCTGCGCCTGCCGTCTGTACTGGCGGCACTGGCGATGCTGGCAGTAACGCTGCAGCTTGCCCGCAAATTGTATGACCGGCATACTGCGGCAGCGGCAGGCTGGATGATTGCCGGGTCCTGTGTTTTTTTGTATATCGGCCGCCTTGGTGTGCCGCTGATGATGGTAAGTGCGATCTCCATGCTGACAGTGGGATGTTTCTTTTTGGAAAAAAGCGGGCACAGTGCCGGAAAATTTTACCGGTTTTGGCTCTTGTTTTTCTGCGGGGCATGGAGCGGCGGGCTTTCCACCCAGTGTGCCGTGCTGCCCTTTTTTCTTCCGTTCTGTTTTTTGCGGGGATTGCGGAAGAGTTTGATTTCCTGGCACCAGATCCCGGCGTTTCTTCTGGGGGCGTTGCTGTATCTGGTTCCGCTGGCCGTGGTCAGTGATTGGGGGGATATTGCCGGATTCGGGCGTTTTATCTGGTCGGAACTGGTGCGGGACTTCGGGCTGGCGACTCCGTTGCGGACTTCGGCACAGGATTTGTGGTTTTATTGTCTTCTTCCCTTCTTTGCTCTGCAGATTGCGGCTTTGTGGGCGGCAGTATTGCATTGGAAAAAGCTGGATAAACTTACGCAGGCGTGGGGGATCGGGCTCTTATTTGCCGCCGGGTATTGGAGCGTGCTGCCCGCCGAGGGGACGGCTCCGGCTTTGTTACTGCCGGGCGGGACGGTTTTTTTTGCGGCGGTTTTGAATTCTCCTGCGTTTGCCCCCTGCCGGACAACGGTGTTGAAGGGGACCCGTCTGCTGGCGATTTTGACTTCTGCCGCATTGCTGTGCAGTCTTTGCTTTTTTGCCGCCGGGCAAATGCTGTTCCGGCTGGATCTCTTGGGCGGTGCCGCTTTCCGTGTGGCGGGGGGCGGTCTTCTTGGGTTGCTGGTGATGCTGCTGGATGAGTTGCGGCCTTCGTTCTGGTGCCGCCACAGTTGGCTTTCCCGGGATATTGCCGCCCAGATCTTGTGTCTTGCGTTGATTACGGCAACGATCCTCTGCTGGGTTTTGCCTGAAATACCATAAAATATGGGAGTAGAATGATGAGCAATAACAAAGTTGAATTTATTTCCGTCGTTGTTCCTGTTTACAACGAAGAGGGCTGTCTGGAAGAGCTGATCCGGCGCAGTCTGGCGGCACTGGAAAAAACAGAACGCCGCTATGAGTTGATTTTGATCGATGACGGCAGCCGTGACCGTTCGCCGGAAATCATGACAGCGGCTTCTGAAGCAAACCCGGACAAAGTGATCAGCTGTTTTCTGAACAGGAATTACGGTCAGCATTCTGCGATCATGGCCGGTTTTTCACTGGTGCGGGGGGATTTGATCATTACGATTGACGCCGATTTGCAGAATCCTCCGGAGGAATTCGGCCGTCTGGTGGAAGCCGCAGAACAGGGCAACGATGTGGTGGGGACCATCCGGCAGAACCGCAAGGATTCCATTTTACGGACACTGCCCTCCAAGGTGGTGAACAAGGCCGCACAGGCGGCTACCGGGGTAAAGATGCACGATTACGGCTGTATGCTCCGGGCGTACCGGCGGCATGTGGTGGAAGCCATGAAACAGTGCCATGAGCGCAGTACCTTTATTCCGGTTCTGGGGAACAGCTTTGCGCGCAACACCTGTGAGATCCCGGTGGGGCACAGCGAGCGTGCCGCCGGGGAATCCAAGTATTCTTTCTGGAAACTGATCAATCTGCAGTTCAATCTTTTGACCTGTATGACCACCTTCCCCCTGCGGATCCTGACCTATTTCGGGATTTTGTCCGGATTGGCCGGGTTTCTCTTGAGTCTTTACATCATCATCCGGCGGTTTGTGATGGAAAACGGGGATGCGTGGGGTGCTTTCGGTGTCTTTACCCTTTTTGCGGTACTTTTCATCTTTGTGGGGATCCAAATGTTCGGCATTGGTCTGATCGGAGAATATATCGGACGGATCTATACAGACGTACGGGCACGGCCTGCATTCTTTATTGACCGGGTTCTCGGGCGCAAAGATCAGTAACGGGAAACGGCATCATGGGGAAATTATACATCATCAGCGGAGATGACGATTTCACCGTCAAGGCGAAAGCCCGGGCGGCGGCCGCCGAATTGTGCCGGGGCGAACCGGATGGATCGGATATGGAGATCATTGATGCGGATGCGGATTCCATCAAATTTCCGGAGCTGACAGCCCGTTTGCTGGAAACCTTGCGGACTCCGCCCATGTTTGCCGACAACCAGTATATCTGGATCCGGAATTTCGGCTATTTTGCGGAACTTGCGGATTCTTACAAGGAAAAGGGAGCCGCCGGAGTTCTGGCGGAAATGCTTGCTTCACCGCTTCCGGAGGAACAGACCATTATTCTGAACGGTTCCGGTTTGGATCAGCGCAAGAGCTGGGCAAAAGCGGTCAAAGCCGCCGGGGCGTCTATTGAAATTTGTTCTTCCGGCAAGGCGGGGGACCGGAATTTTGCGGAAAACCGGAAAGTCCGGATCCGGGATTGGTGCCGGGAGGCCGGAAAAAGTATTGAGCCGGGGGCGGTGCAGTATATCGAGGAAACGGCGGGGAGTGATCCCGGTCTCTTGTATCAGGAAGTGGAAAAAGTCATTACCTACGCCGGTCTTGCGCCGGAGATCACGCTGGATGACTGCCGTGCCATCTGCAGCCGTACGCCGGAAACGGCAGGCTGGAATTTTACCGGCGCATTGGTGGCGCGCAATACCCGTGCGGCATTGATCGAACTGGATACGCTTCTCCGGCAGGGCGATGCGGAAATGCGGGTGCTTGCCATGGTGTCCGGGGAGTTTCAGGGGATGATCAAACTCCGGGAAGCCATGAAGGAACTGAATGTTACCCGGGTCCATCCCCGGACCTTTGACAATATTCCGCAGGATATCCGGGAAAAACATCCGAACAACATGTTGCTGAAAATGCACCCGTACCGGGCGTTCAAGATGTGTGAAAATGCCGCTAAATTTACGGAACAGGAGTTGGCAAAAGCACTGCATTCCATTCTGATCGCCAACCGTGCTATGGTTTCCGGCGGCTGTACGCCCCGGCTTGCCATGGAGCAGATGGTGTTTGAAATTACGGGAGATACCGGCCGCTGATGTTCAAGGCATTGGGTTTCTTTCCCTGCCCGGTTTGCGGCGGGGACGGTGCGGGGTGCAACGATTTCTGCCCGGAATGTATGAAGCGTTTCCGCAGGTTTGCATCGCCCCGTTGTCCCGGTTGCGGAGGCACGGTCGATGGCATTCTTGCCCAGTGTTCCAGTTGTGTGCAGGAACCTATGCGGCCATGGCTCTATGCGGTGACATGTTTCCGATATGATTCTTTCGGGCGGGAAGTGATCCACAAGTTCAAGTTCGGCAATTTTCCGGAGTTGGCAAGGCCTCTTGGCAGGATGGCGGCGGCAGAAATGCGGAAGTGTTCGGAGCCGATCGATTTGCTGACGTCAGTTCCGTTGCATTGGACGCGTTATTGGCGACGGGGCTACAATCAGTCGGTTTTGTATGCGGAACTTTGCGCGGCGGAATTGGGCGTTCCTTTCCGGCAGGTCCTCCGGAGGACAAGGCCCACGCCCCATCAGGCGGATCTGCCGAGAAAAGAACGGTTGAAAAATTTGAAAGGGGCTTTTGCGGTGAAGCGGGGCGAACACATCAAAGGCTTGCATATATGGCTTGCTGACGATGTTTTTACCACCGGTGCCACACTGCATGAAGCGGCAAAAACATTGTTGAAAGCGGGCGTTGCCGATGTGCGGGTATTGACCCTTGCCCGGGTATAAATGATTGCGAGGTGTGATATGATGGAATTTTTGAAAAAATTGGCAAAACAGGCAGGCCTTATGGCGCTGGCGGATCAGGCGACTCTTTCCGGCAGTAATGTCCATAATAAATCTCTGCTGGATCTGGTGACGGATACGGACCGCAAAGTGGAAGCCTTTATTACGGAGGCTCTGGCCAAAAAATTTCCGGAATACGGTATTTACGGAGAGGAGTACGGCAAGTCCCATGCAGACCGGGAATATTGTTTTGTGATCGACCCCATTGACGGGACGGCTTCTTTTATTCACGGTCTGCCGAACTGGGCCATTTCCATCGGGCTGATGCGGAACGGGAGATCGGTGGCGGGGGTCATTTATCAGCCCGTGACGGATGATCTTTATTATGCCGCAGAAGGGCAGGGGAGTTTTGTCAACGGCATCCGGATGCAGGTGAGCGGCCGTTCTGAATTGTGCGAAAGCATCCTTTCCACCGGTTTTTACTGCTTGCGGGCACAGTGGAAAGAAGAAAATAATTTAAAATTCTTTTCCCGCATCGCTCCGCAGCTGGGGGATATCCGCAAGTACGGTTCTGCCGCTCTTGATCTTTGCATGACCGCACGGGGCGTGATCGAAGGCAACTGGGAACTGAAACTGGAGACCTATGATATGGCTGCCGGCGTGATCATTGCCCGGGAAGCCGGAGCTGTTGTCACGGATTTGCTGGGCGGGGAAGCCTTTCCGGAAAAAGGGATCCTCGTCACCAATGGCAGGATCCATAAAAAACTCTTATCCTGTTTTTACGATTTCAAAGCCCTGAACCGGTGATAGGACCGGTTTCAGGCTTCCCGTTTCAGGACAAATGCTGTCCGGCAGGGGATATAGAGCCGGATCATCGTCTGCTTGTTCCGGGTGAAGGCACGGTGGATGATGCTGTCATCCACCAGCGAGAATCCGCCGAATTCCTCTGCATCACTGTCCAGAATGGTTTGATATTGCCCTCTGGGGACAAAGATGGCGTAGTCGCTGACCGATTGCGTCGGGTGGAAATTGAAACAGAAAAAGAGATTTCCACGGCGCAGAACCAGGATTTTGGCAGAGTTATCGCACCAGATGCACTCCGGCGTGTACCGGTAAAAATGAGGCGTTTTGCGGAGCGTGTGCATCATGGCCCGGTCAAACGCCAGCAAATATTGGTACCGCAGACCGGGATCTCCGGCAAGACTCCATTGACGGCGGGCATGGTGGTAACTCCACTGATTCCCTTCCCGGGGGAAATCGATCCATTCCGGGTGCCCGAATTCGTTGCCCATAAAATTGAGATATCCGTGTCCCGCCGCCGCCGCTGTGGCAAGACGGGTCATTTTGTGCAGTGCAATGGCTCTCTCCACCGCCGGATTATCGGAACCCCGGTGCATGGAAAAGTACATGGCATCCCCAGCCAGCCGGAAAATGGCGGTCTGCCCGCCCACAATGGCTTGATCGTGGCACTCCACATAACTGATGGTCCGTTCATCTTTCCGCCGGTTCAGAAGTTCGTAAGCCATGTTGCCCATGTCCCAAAATTCGTCCGGCTTGTCAAAGTATTTGAACCACATATCCGTTACACCCATGGCCATGCGGTAATCGAAACCGCAGCCGCCCTCTTTTAGCGGCGCCGCCAGTCCGGGCATCCCACTGACATCTTCCGCTACTGTAACGGCATCCGGGCGGACTTCGTGGATCACTTTGTTTGCCAGAGCCAGATAGGTGACTGCATCCGGATCTATATCATCATTAAAGTAATCCGCGTAGGATGTAAAGACTTTATTCAAGCCGTGATGGGTATAGAGCATACTGGTGACTCCGTCAAAACGGAAGCCGTCCAAATGATATTCATCCAGCCAGAATCGGCAGTTGGAGAGGAGAAAATGCCGGACTTGATCCTTGCCGTAATCAAAACAGTAGGAGTCCCACGCCGGATGGATGCCCTTGGCTCCTTCGTGGAAATACGCTGTAACTGTACCGTCAAATCTCCCCAGCCCCTCCACTTCATTCCGGACGGCATGGGAGTGGACGATATCCATAATGACCCGCAGCCCCATCCCGTGGGCAGCATCCACCAGTTCTTTAAACTCATCCGGCGTACCGAATCTTCCCGAAATGGAGAAAAAATTCGCCACATGATAGCCGAAAGAGCCGTAGTACGGGTGACTCATCACTGCCATCAGTTGAATGGTGTTATAACCGGATTTGGCGATTTCCGGCAGAATATTTTCCCGGAATTCCCGGAACGTGCCGACTTTGCCTTCTTCCTGCGCCATGCCGATATGGGCCTCGTAAATCAGCATTTCTTCCGGTTTGGGGGGAATGGGGTGTTTGAATGTATAAGGCGTTTCCGGATCCCATACCTGAAAGGTGAAAATATGGGATGCCGGATCCTGCACCACATACCGGGCATAAGCAGGCAGCCGGTATCCTTCCCCATTCTGCCAGCGGAGAAAGAGTTTGCCGTGCATTCCGTGGCGGATGGCATTGCCCGGGATCTTCAATTCCCAGTTTCCGTAATCATCCAGTTTCCGGCAGGCCCATTCCGGTTTGATTTCCCAGTTGGAGAAGTCCCCCGCAAGATACATTTCTTCTGCATGGGGGGCCCATTCCCGGAATACCCAGCCATCCTCTGTCCGGTGCAGGCCGTAAAAAGTGTGGCCGATGGCAAATTCTTTCAGCGTTTTTTTGCCGCCGGTCAAACGCTTTGCCACGGAAGACGCTTCCTTTGCCCGTTTTGCCAGAACCGGCAGAAAGGGCTGAAGATACGGATCGGCGGAAAGCGTTACCGGATCATTGTTGTATCGTATTCTGCTCATTTGCGGGTGATCAGCGGCCGGGCCAGCATGAATTCGTAGATCCGGATGTATTCATTGGCGGTAACATCATGATTGAACCGCTTGTCCGCTTCAGCCATGATCCGCTGCAATTCCGGAACTTTCACTTCCTGCGGCTGGCGGTAGAAGTTCATGGCTTCGGAAATCGCCCAGGCAAGACCGGTGGAGTCGTAGTGGTCAAAACGGAAGCCGTTACCGGTATGATTTGCCACATCCAGATGTTCCACCGTGTCATGCAGACCACCCGTGTTGTGAACGATGGGGAGTGTTCCGAAGAACTGGCCTTCCATCTGCGGCAGACCGCAGGGCTCAAAACGGGACGGCATCAGCAGGAAGTCCGACCCCGCCATTCCGATCCGGGAAAGCGTTTCATCAAAATCATGCACCGCCACCCGGCCCTGGAGGTCGTGGAACGCACCGATGTTCCGGAATATGGACTGGTACGAACCATTGGCAATAATGGCGATTTGCAGATGATCCCCGTAATAACGGCTGACCAGATCGAACATGATCTCCGCCAGAAGCTGGCACCCTTTCTGCACCGGATCCAGCCGGGAAGGCCAGAAAAGAATGGGAGCATTGGGGTCCTGATTCAGCCCGAGCATTTTCTGCAGCTGCGCCTTGTTTGCGGCTTTTCCAGCCACCACATCTTTTACCCCGTAATGGTTTTTGATATGGGGATTGGTTTCCGGGCGGTCCGTTTCTGCCGGAGCATTCAAAATACCGGAGGCGCAGCCTGCGTAGTATTTCTGGGCGATCTCCCGCTGGATCTGGGGCGGCACAAAGTTGTGACGGCCTTCCACGATCTCTTTCAGGAAGGTGGGGCTCACCGTATTGATAAAGTGTCCCGCAAAGATCCCGCTGGTCAGGAAGTCCACCGGATTGGTGGAGCGGCTTTCCTCATAATTGTAGGGCTGGCGTTCAAAATAAAGATTGTTCCAGAATTCCGCCGCATCAATGCCGCGGTCTTCAATCACATCCAGCGTTGTTTTCTGGGTGTGGATATTGTGGACCGTAAAGAGGCAGGGGATCCCGATACGCCGGGCCATGGCGGGGATGAGTCCGGTCATCCAGTCATTGCAATGAATGATGTCCGGCTGGACTGCCGGGATGATATTGTTGATGACTTCCCGCTCAAAAGCCAGTGCCGATCGGAAACTTTCGTCCGCATAATTGCTGTAAACCGAATCCCGGTAATAGAAGATCCGGTCCTCTGCCAGATGCACACGGGTATCCGGCAGGTGGCTCATATAGACACGCAATTCATTGCTGATGAGATTGCCCACTTCCACATGGAACATCCGCCGGTAATGCGGCAGAGTAACATGCACATCCGCACCCGCCCGGTACAATGCCGCCACCAGAGATGCGGACACGTCAGCCAGACCTCCGGCTTTGGCGCGCAGGGTGTTTGCAAGGTTTCCCATGCCGTCCGGAAGATAAGTGATTTCCGGCGTGACAATGAGGATACGGGGTTTTTTGCGTCTGGCATTCCACATGGGTTGGCCTCCCTTCTCTTGTGAATATTATTTGGCCCAGCAGGTAAAGCCCGGGACGCTGTTATTCCAATCTTCTCCGGCGGGAGTGATGCGTGCGGTCAGCCCGAACCGGCCGGGTTCCACATCACAAACAAGTTCACATTCGTAGAGGAAGTGAGCGTTGTCAAACTTCCGGACCTGATGCATCAGGCAGCTTGAACCGCGCAGGACTTCGTTATGGATATCCACCGGACCGTAATAGGCTTCCACATCCAGCATTTCCGGCGGCAGTTCGCCGAAATAGACTTCCGCAGTCAGCTTGATCTTATCCCCCACATGGATGTCATCCAGCGGGCGGGAAGATTTGAGGTTGCCGATCCACAATTCATTGAAGTGTTCCAGCATCTCTTTTTTCTGTGCCACCAGTTCTTTTGCCTTGGCACGGTCATCCTTCTGCAGTTCCAGACTGGCGTTGCAGGCGGGGAGGTAGAACTTGCTGTCGTATTCCGCCACCATCCGTTCGCTGGAGAAGAAACCCAGGGACATGATGATGGACTGCTTCATCCGCTGGATCCAGCGTACCGGAATATCGTTTGCATCCCGTTCATAGAAGCAGGGAATGATTTCGTTGGAGAGCAGACTGTAAAGGCTGTTTGCTTCATAGTTGTCTGCATCTTCATCGTTGGTCAGATTGGGATTGCCCTGAATGGCCCAGCCGCAGGTGTTGTCCTGTTCATAGGCTTCTTCCCACCAGCCGTCCAGAATGCTGCAGTTGATAACACCGTTGATGGCGGCTTTCATCCCGGAGGTGCCGCTGGCTTCCTGCGGGCGGCGGGGATTGTTCAGCCACACGTCCACGCCCTGTACCAGATCCCGTGCAAGGGCAATATCGTAATCTTCCAAAAAGATCAGGCGGTTCTGCACATTGTGCTGGCGGGCAAACTGGATCAAGTCCTGAATGAGTTTTTTGCCTCCTTCGTCCGCCGGATGCGCTTTCCCGGCAAACACAAACTGGACCGGCCGCTGTTTGTGGGTCAGGAGTTTCACCAGCCGTTCAGGATCCCGCAGAAGAAGCGTGGCACGCTTGTACGTGGCAAAGCGGCGGGCAAAACCGATGGTAAGGATATCCGGATCCAGCAGACTGGAAACTGCCTGCCCGGGGAGAGGCGCACGGCTGCCCTTCTGGGCGATCTGGCGAGCCTTCCGGATCAGGCTGTGACGGTGCTGTTCGTGAGCTGTCCAGAGTTCATCATCCGGAATGCTGTTGATGGCTTCTGTGAAGTAAATGGCAGAGGGGTTGTGCGCCCATTCCTGCGGCAGATAACGGTCAAACAGCGTCCGGATACGGGGGGCGATCCAGGAGGGAACATGGACCCCGTTGGTGATGTGGCCGATGGGAATTTCGGAAACAGAACGGTTGGGCCACAGGTGTTTCCACATATTGCGGGCCACTTCGCCGTGGAGTTTGCTTACCCCATTGCTGTAATTGGCAAGGCGCAGACCGAGGATGGTCATGGAAACTTCCTGCGAGGTATCCCGTTCGGCAATGGGAATGCCCCAGCGCATCAGGCGTTCCACATCGATGTTCGCCCGTTCCGCCAGCGGCTTCAAGTAGGGGCGCAGCTGATCCATGGGGAAGGCTTCGTTCCCGGCGGGAACGGGGGTGTGCGTGGTAAAAATATTGGTGCGCCAGACATGTTCCAGCGCAGAATCCGGATCCAGGCCGCCCTTGACCAATTCTTCCAGACGGGCGAGAGACATAAAGGAGGCGTGACCTTCATTCATGTGGCAGACCTGGGGCTTCATGCCGAGGGCGGCAAGAGCCTTGTACCCGCCGACACCGAGGAGAAGTTCCTGCTTGATACGCATATCCCGGTCGCCGCCATAAAGACGCCAGGTGATCTCCCGGAATTCCGGCGGATTTTCGGCGATTTCGGTATCCAGCAGAACCAGCGGAATGTTGCCTGTCCAGAGGATCCAGACGGCGGCATAAAGTTCCCGGTCTTTCAGCGGGAAGGAGATCACCAGATCCTGCCCATCGGCACCCTGTGCCCGGCGCAGGGGCATATTGTGGATCTCGTTTTCGGGGTAGCGTTCCATTTGCCAGCCGTTCCGGTCAAGAACCTGCCGGAAATAGCCCTGCCGGTAGAGCAGACCCACGGCGGCAAAAGGCAGATGCAGGTCACTGGCGGCCTTGACGTGGTCGCCGGAAAGGATGCCAAGCCCGCCCGAGAAAATGCGGATACTTTCGTGGATACCGTATTCCATGGAGAAGTACGCGACGGTCCGCTTGGAGAAATCCATGTCATCAGGGGTGACTTCCCGCTCAAATTCCGCCTGTACTGCTTTCAGATGGCGCAGATACCCGGGATCTTTTGCCACTTCTTCCAGCCGGGATTGCGGGATCATGCTCAACATTTTGCGGCTGTTTCCCTGAACATCTTTCCACAGATTGGGGTCCAGTCGGAAGAAGAGATCCGTAGCCTGGGGGTGCCAGCACCACCACATGTTGTAGGAAAGAGTTTCCAGAAAGAGCAGTTCTTTCGGAATACGGGGGGAAATATTGAAAAGCTGAAGTTCCATAATGTTTTGTTTCTCCCTGATGATTCCGGCATTTTTTTTGCCGGATGGTAAAAAAATTGTTTTTGTACGAAAAAAGCGGTTTCACCGGAAAACCCTGTGAACCGCTTTTTTCAAAAAATTGAATGTTCCGGACGGCGGTTATTTGGCTTCCACCTTGATCACACTGTTCAGCGTGCCAAGATCGTTGGAGGCCAGGCAGGGATTGTTTTCATCAATGCACCATTTGCCATCCACCACAAACTTGTATTCATATTCCCCCGGGGCAAGCATCACAATGCCGCGGTAAACGCCGTCCCCCTTCTTATCCACCAGCGGCTTTTTGGCGGGGTCCCAGTCGTTGAAGGAACCGGCAAGACCTACGGATTCATGGCCGGGACCGGCATGGATCACAAATTCAACTCTGCGGCGGGCGACTTTGCCAGCAGCCTGATCGGTTTTTTTACTCATCATACTCCCCCTTTGTTTTAGCAGATCGACCCGGTTTTGAGCCGGGCCGTGATTTTTGCGCCGGCACGATGTTCCGGCAGGTTTATTGTTTGTACAATAATAATTTAGCACACTTTTTAAAAATTCCAAATTGGAAAGATGATATTCTCCTTTGTTTATGCCGGTGTTTTGCTGTCCGGCAGTCTTGACGGAAGATGTTTTTGATGGTATATTACCCTTCATTATGACAAAACATCAGAGTTCCATTTTAAAGCATGTATTGAACGTGGCTTTTGCCACGCTGCTTTCCCGTGTTCTGGGGTTGTTCCGGGTGATTTTTGAATCCATGACCCTGGGCGGCAGCACACTTGCCAGCGCATGGCAGCTTGCTTTTATGATCCCGAATATGTTCCGCCGTCTTTTGGGGGAGGGGGCTTTAGGCTCTGCCTTGATCCCTGTATTGATCCATACAGAAGAAAAAGAGGGTATCCGCAAAATGCGGGAAGATCTTACGGTGGTCTTTGCGGTATTGGGCGGGATCCTGGCATTGATCGTTGTTGTTTGTTCGCTCGGCGCGGTTTTTCTTGCTCCGCTGATGCAGAAAGAGTACTGGCGGATCGCCTTGCAGATCCTTCCTTTGCTGATGCCTTATGCCTTTCTGATTTGTTTCTCCGGGGTGATTGGAGCTGTATTGAACAGCCGGAAGGTGTTTTTCCTTCCGGCACTGATGGCGGTGCTGTTGAATATTCTCCTGATCGCCGGGCTGGCGGCGGGATTTCTGGCAAATACCGGAAAACTGCCGGAACTGGACTGGCTGAAAAACGGGAAAGGTCTCCTGGATCTTCTGTCATTGCTGGTACTGGTTTCCGGGGTGATCCAGCTGGTTTTGTCGCTTTTGCTTCTGAAAAAGCATGGCGTGTTCCCGATACTGCGGAAAGCCGTGTTCCGGGATTGGAGTGTGTTGCGGGAGTTGTGGAAGCTGGTACTGCCGGGGTTGATTGGCGGAGCGGCATTGCAGATCAGTTTTCTGGCAGACCGGATATTGGCATCGTGGATCGGACCGCAGGCGGTTCCTGCACTGGTTTATACGGACCGGTTGATCGACTTGCCCATCGGGCTTCTTGCCATCGGGATCGGTTCAGTATTGATGACCAATATGGCACGCAGTGCCGCCCGGGGGGACAATGATGAAGTCTGCCGGGACCTTACTTTCGGTCTGCGGCTCATCTGGTTTTGCTGTATTCCCATGGCGATGTTTCTGGTGGTGTTCCCGGAGCCGGTTTTGCGGCTGCTTCTGTTCCGGGGGAATTTTACAGAATCGGATTTGCAGGAGGCGGTGCAGGCAACGTTTTTTCTGGGGATGGGATTGCCCTTCTTTTGTTCGCTGAAAGTGATTTTGCCGGTTTTTTACGCATGGAAACAGGTAAACAAAGTGTTGAAAGTTTCCATTCTCTGCATTATCGCCAATATTGTGATGAATTTGATTCTGATGTGGCCCCTGAAGCAGGGCGGAATCGCTCTTGCCACGGTGTTGAGTTCCGTGTTGAACAATATTTTGCTGCTGATATTGCTTGCCAGAGCCGGGTTGGATTTGCCGGTACGGTCTTTGTGCTGGAGTTTTGTCCGGGCGTTGCTGGCGGCGGTCTGTGCGGGGGCTGCCGGAGGGGTGCTGCTGGTATCGGTTTTCAGCTGGTATGGTTCCCGGCAAGTTGAATGGTTATGGGTTCTGCCGCTGCTGGCGGCGGTGTTCGGCATGGTTTATTTGGCGGTACACCGGCTTTCCGGCGGCAGAGAAACTGCGGAATTTTTTCTTCTGCTCCGGCAGAGGAATGGACGAAAGGAATAACTTATGACGGAAGAAAAATCGATTTTTGCCCCGGTGGAGGAACTTATTGAAGAGATCCGCAACGGCAGAATGATCATTGTGGTGGATGACGAATCCCGGGAAAATGAAGGGGACCTGATTGCCGCCGCGGCATTTGCTACGCCGGATGTCATCAATTTTATGATCACCCACGGCAGGGGGCTTGTCTGTGTGCCGCTGGAAGAGAGCCGGACGAAGGAACTCGGGCTTTTTGTGACCGGCCAGCGGGACAGTATGGGGACGGCGTTTACCCAGAGTGTGGATGCCAAAGAGGGGACCACAACGGGGATCTCTGCCCATGACCGTGCGGCTACGGTGGCGGCATTGATCGATCCGGCCAGTTCCAACAGCTCTTTTTACAGTCCCGGCCATCTTTTCCCGCTGGCGAGCCGCCCGGGCGGCGTGCTCCGGCGTACCGGACACACGGAAACGGCAGTGGATTACGCCCGTCTGGCAGGGTTGTATCCCGCCGGGGTCATTTGCGAGATCATCAATCCGGACGGCACCATGTCCCGCTTGCCCCAACTGCAGGAATTTGCTGCCAGGCACGGTTTGAAGATCGGTTCTGTGGCGGATCTGGTGGCATACCGCCGCCGTCACGAAGTCCTGATCTGCCGGGGAGATACCGCAAAACTGCCGACGAAATTCGGGGATTTTGCTCTGACGGCGTACCGGACAAAACTGGATGATATGGAACACGCCGCACTGGTGTACGGCGATGTGCGGGACAAGGAAAATGTGCTTGTCCGTGTCCACAGTGAGTGTTTGACGGGGGATGTATTCGGTTCTCTCCGGTGCGATTGCGGTCAGCAGCTTCATCAGGCCATGCGGCAGATCGTGGAAGCCGGGGCAGGGGTGATCGTGTATCTCCGTCAGGAGGGGCGGGGCATCGGGCTTTATAACAAAGTGAGTGCCTATAAATTGCAGGATTGCGGCTGTGACACGGTGGAGGCCAATGAGCGTCTGGGATTCCCGGCGGACTTGCGGGAATACGGCATCGGGCTGCAGATCCTGCTGGATCTTGGGGTGAAATCCATCCGGCTTCTGACCAACAATCCCAAAAAACTGGTGGGGCTTTCCGGTTACGGCATGACCATTACCGAACGGGTTCCCATCGTTATTCCGCCCGAACCGGAAAATGCTTTTTACCAGCAGACCAAGAAAGATAAGATGGGACACATGTTCTGATGGGAATGGGGATTTTTTTCGGCGTACTGACGGCGGTATTTCAAACGGCGTCGTACTTTTTCTCCCGTACTTATCTGCAAAAGTCGGGTGGGGCGGTAACCCTTCTGGCGGCATCCCAGCTGGTGATCGCTTTTCTTTCCCTGCTTGCCGCACCGTGGGTGGTTCCTCCGGAAGTGCTGGATATAAAGTATCTTCCGGCGGTACTTATTACCGGGTGGGGTTTTCTTGTGGGGCATTTTTTCTTCTTTCAGGCGTTGAAAGTCATTGAATCTTCCCGGATCGCTTCGCTTCTGGGGCTGAAAGTGGTACTTGTGCCGATTTTTCTTTCGTTGATATTCAAGGAATATTTTTCCGTGGCCCAGTGGTGCGCTCTGGTGCTTGCCATGGGGGCCGCCATGCTGATCAATTACCGTGGCGGGACCTTGTTTTCGTGGAAAGGCATGGGGTATTTTATCTGTGCGCTGCCCATGTATGCGTGGAGCGACATCGGTATCCAGATGCTTGTCCGTCAGCTTCCGTTGGAAAACAATCTTCATGCCGCCGGGATCGGGGCGATCTTCAGCAATCTTCTGGTGGGGTTGACGCTGCTTCCTGTGGCGTGGTACAAGCGTGTAACAGTTTTGCAGTTCCGGAACTCGGTGCCTTATGCTCTGTGCTGGGGACTGGGGGCGGTGATGTTCTTTTTCAGTTACAGTTATATCGGGGCGGCGTTCGGCAATGTGGTGCAGGCGACCCGGGGCCCCATGTCGCTTCTGACGGGGATCATCCTTGCCCGGATGGGCTGGAGCTGGCTGGAAGAACGGGTCCCGGTACGGATATGGGTATTCCGGGCGGTGGCTTCGCTGATGATGTTTGGTGCCATTGTGCTGTATGCGTGTTTTAAAAGTGTAAGCTGAATATAAAAAGGAGGTCGTGCAAATGCGTCATATTCATGTATTGGCTATTGGTGGAACGATTGCCAGCCGAGCGGCGGATCCGGTCATTTGTACGACTTACGCCCCTCTGTTGAGTGCGGCGGATCTTGTGGAAAGTCTGCCGCCCATGCGGGATACTGTGGCCCATGTAACAAGTGAGGATTTTCTCAAGATCGACAGTGCGTCCCTGACGGGGGAACATTGGCTTGCCATGGCTCGCCGGATCAATGAGTTGCTTTCCGGGGATGTTGATGGAGTGGTGGTCACCCACGGCACGGATACCATGGAAGAAACGGCTTATTTCCTGAATCTTACGGTAAAAAGTTTCAAGCCTGTGATTCTGACGGGTGCCATGCGCCCGGCTTCTTCCATGTCTGCGGACGGACCTTTGAATCTCTATCAGGCGATCCAGGCGGCGGCATCGGATGCTGTCCGCGGGGCGGGAACGATGATTTTTATGAATGGTACGCTTCTTGCCGCACGGGAAGCCTGCAAGATCCAGCCTGTTCGCCCGGATGCCTTTACTGCCCGGGAAATGGGGGCGGTGGGTTGTGTGGCGGATGGCAAAGTGGAAATGTTTTATCACTCTACAAAAGAGCATACATTGAGTACGCCTTTTGAGGCTGAAACTCTGACCTCCCTCCCCAAAGTGGATATCCTTTATGCTTACGCTGGAGCAGAGCCGGAAATGCTGGATGACTGCGTGAAACGGGGGGCAAAAGGGATCGCCATTGCCTGCGTGGGCAACGGCAATCTGCGCCCGGTATGGCGGGACCGTATCCGGGAACTTGCCAGGGAGGGGATCACAGTGGTACGCTGTTCCCGAGCCAACGGATTTGTCAACCGGAACGGGGCGCAGGATGATGATGCCCTCGGGACGGTTTCCGGCGGTAATCTTTCTGCCCAGAAAGCCCGGATCCTGCTGATGCTTGCCCTGACATTTACAAGCGATCCCGCAGAAATTCAGGAAATGTTTGACCGTTTTTAACGGGGGACGAGCTGGAAAATCTCCACTTCAAGGAAAGCTGTTTTGTGCAATTTGACAGCTTGCGGTTTTTCCGGGACCCGATATATTTTCAACAATTCCGCCAGTGCACGGTTGCTGACTCTGCGGTAATTGCCGTGACAGGATCGCACCAGTGCAAAGGGGCGTTTTTCCTGTTGCAAAAGCCGGATCACATCCAGCAATTCCTGATCGTTTTTGACAAAAAGCCAGCGGCGTTCCCGGAAAAGTTCCGGTGTCTGCATGGGGAGGAAAAAGACATCGCTGACAATAATATCCCGGGTGTTTTCCCGCAGGAAATCTGTTAAACGGCAGGAATTCTTTCGCATGATGTACTGGGTTTGCAGACCGTGGAACTGGATCAATGTTGAAAGCAGGAAAAGGAGCAACAGCGTTTTCCGCAGAGTCCGGCTCCGGGCGGTGTACCATGCCAGAAGCACCATCACCGGAAGCAGGAAAAGCCAGTGCCTTGCCCCCCAGATGATCCCGAGGTCACTGGATGTAAGGAACATTGGCAAAATCGCCGTATAAATCAAGGTGATCCGTGCCGTGATCCGCACACTGCCGGCGGGGGCGTTCCACAAGGACCGCCAGTTTGCCGCCGTAAGATAAAGAAATGGGGTGGTGGTAAATAAGCCAATGGTCATAATACAGCCATCCACAGGCTGGGGATCCTGCAGAAGTTTTTTCAGAAAATACAGCGACCCGGCGGCGATGATGACAGCAAAAATCCTTTTGAGCAGGATAAAACTCTTGAATCCGGGGGCGCATCCCAGAAGAAATGCGGCGATCCCTGCCGCCAGTCCGGCAGGCTTGCAGGAGAAAAAGTAGTAGTAATAATTCCAGAAGATCCGGCGGGCGGTATGGATGTAGGTTGCTCCGTGGATGCCGGTAATATGGCCGGAAAGGAGATATTGCGTCGCGCCGTAGGGCAAACTTCCGGCAAGGAATCCTGCGGCGAATTTTCCTGTTCTGCGGGGATCGGTCAGAAGAAGGGCCCCGCCTGCCGCTGCCGCAAAAAAGAACATTTCCGGCCGGATCCACAAGCCTGTGGCAAGGACAAGTCCTCCCCACAGATCTTTCTTTTTCTGAAGGAGGTACAGCATTCCCAGTACGGGCAGGATGCCCGGTGCCATTTCCCAGAATTCCACTGTATAAAACGCCAGAGGTGTGGCAAAAGCCGCCGCAGAAAGCAGCAGCGGGTGCCGCATGTGCCAGCGGGTCATGAAGTGCAGCAGCAGATACAGACTGGCGATCCCCCCCAGAAGCGGCAGAATATATTTTCCGGGATGTCCGCAAAAATGGTAAAAGGGCGCAGTCAGAATAGAAAAAAAGGGCGGGAATACAGAAAAAATCCCCTGCGGGGTTTTCTGGAAATGGAATACCGCATCCGGGAAAAAACGGTTTGCCGGATCAAGGGCGGAGGCCGGGTTCTGCATGGCGATGGACCGGTGTTGGAGTATATTTTCCATCACCATAAACTTATTGCCGCCATCGGTGATCCAATATCCATGGCGAGGCATGATTGCGGCAACAGTCAGCAGAAGAACGCCGCAGATCCCCCAGGCAAGAAGAAGCCCCGGATCAATTTTTCTTTTTGCGTTCAAAACGCAGTTCCGTTCCGTTTTTCAGCCGGACGATGTTGGACCGGTGTTTGTAAATCGCCACCACAGCAATAAAGGCAAAGAAAATCCGGATGGAAAGGGGAACCGGCCGATACCAGAGATTCAGTGCCGCCGCCGCCAGCGGCAGGGCGACCGCCGCCAGAATACTGGCAAGGGATACATAGCGGGAGATGAAAAAGACGGCGACCCAGACCAGCCCGGCAGCGAGCAACGCCCAGCCTGCCAGAGCCAACGCCACACCTGCGGCGGTGGAAATGCCTTTGCCGCCCTTGAATTTCAAATAAACAGGAAACATGTGCCCGAGGATGGTTGCGGCTCCGGCCGTCAGAAGAAGGGTGCCGGGAACCGGGGCTTCCGGTGCCGCATAAATGCAGGACACCGCAAAGACCGGTCCGAATCCTTTCAGAAAATCCAGAAAGAAACACAATCTTCCCCACCATTTCCCGATGACCCGTGTAACATTGGTGGCGCCGATATTGCCGCTGCCTTCTTTGCGGATATCTTTATGCAAACATTTCCCGATCAGAAAACCGAAGGGGACCGCTCCAATCAGGTAACTGACTGCAAACACTGCAAAATAATCCAACATATCTACTCCTTGCCGCTTTTTTTTGCGGAAAATTAAGCTACATTAAAATATATCGTAAATGATGAATTTTCAAGGAGGTGAATTTTGAAAACTGCGGATTTGATCATTGCCGCCGGAGATGCGTCGGCGGATATGCGTTATGCCACCGGGTTTTCCACCTCGGATGCGTATATCTGGCTCCGGGTGGACGGGAAATGTATGATGCTTGTTTCCGCTCTGGAATTTGACCGGGCAAGAAATGAACGGAAAAAACATGTGGAAGTTTTGCGGGATACGGATTTTACCTCCCTTGTCCGGCCCACTTTTGCGGATACGGTGCTGGGTGCTGCTTCCAAATTCGGGATCGGCTCTTTCCGGGTGCCGTCCAATTTCCCATTGGGGATCGCTGACCGTTTGCGTGCGGGCGGTGTCAAACTGATGGCGGAAGATGGGGCATTTTTCCCGGAACGGGAATGGAAGGATGCCGATGAGATCCGGATGATCACAGATGCTCTGCGCCTTGCGGAAAAGGCGGTGATGCACGCCCGGGAAGTGATCGGCAGCTGTTCCGTAACAAAGGAGGGAGTCCTGCAGTATCAGGGAGAGATTTTTACATCGGAAATGCTCCGGCGTGAAATCGACTTGATCCTTGCTGCCGGGGGAGCCATGCCTACGGGGACCATTGCGGCAGCCGGGATCCATGCAGCGTGTCCCCATGACCGGGGGAGCGGCCCTATCCGTGCAGGGGAACCCATTGTGATGGATGTGTTCCCGAGGATGCTGAAAAACGGTTACTGGGGGGATTTGACCCGGACGGTGGTGAAGGGCCGCCCTGCAGATGTGGTGCAGAGGGCGTTTGATGCTGTCTGCAAAGCCCGGGATGCCGCTAAAAAAGCATTGGGCCCCGGCGTGGTGCCCGGCGCAGTCCACCGTGCCGCCGAAGCCTCCATGACTTCAGACGGATTTCCCACCGGACGGAGCGAAAACGGCAGTTATTACGGTTTTTTCCATGGATTGGGGCATGGTGTGGGGCTGGATATCCACGAATTGCCGCACCTGAATCCCCGTGGGATCAAGCCGCTCCGTGGCGGGGAGGTGATCACGGTGGAACCGGGGTTGTACTATCCCGAATGGGGCGGGATCCGCATGGAAGATATGGTTTACATTACTGCGGACGGGGCGGAATGCCTGACGCAGATCACCAGTGATTTTGTGATCGAATGAGTTCTTTTCTCTGGTTGCCCGGCCCTATGGAAGGGGTCATGTCCCCGGAATGGGTGCGGGCGGCAAATTCGCTTCATCTGGCGGAACGGTGGATCACGCCCTTTTTCCGGTTGTCGCAGGAATTGCCCCGCCGGAAATATTTTGCCTCCTTTCTGGAACCGTACAAGCCGGTGCCGACTGTGATGCAGTTGATGGGGACTGACCCCGGTTTGCTGGCGGAAGCTGCATGTATTGCCGAAGCGGAAGGGGCCGCCGGGGTGGATTTCAATTTCGGCTGTCCCAGTTCGCAAGTATTGCGGCACGGGGCAGGCGGCGGGATTTTAAAGAAGCCGGAACTGGCTGGCATGATTTTGCGGCGCACTCTTGCGGCAGTAAAGATCCCTGTTTCGGTGAAGATCCGGTGCGGCTGGGAACGGCCGGAGGAATTGCCGGAACTGCTGGCGCACTTGCTTGCGGAAGGGCCCGCTATGCTGACATTCCACTTCCGGTGTGTGAGTGAGGGGTATTTGCCCCTTGCTCCGGAAGAGCGGACGCGCCGTTTCCGGATGGCGGCAGAACTTGCCGGGGAGCGGACTTGCCTGATTTTGAATGGCGATTTTTCAGCGGCGGAAGAGATGCGTTCTGCGGTGAAGCAGTATCCCGTTGGCGGCGTTATGGCGGCACGGGGTTTTTTACGGGACCCCGGTCTGCTCCGCCGGGCGGCGGGGGAGCATGTTCCGCCGCCGGATGTTTTGCGGGAAGCGTTTTTCCGGGCGGTCATTCAGCAATACCCGGAAGGGATGCCGCCGGGGAGAGCTATTGAATTAAGTATTTTTCTCTGGGGGAAAGAAAATCTTTGTTTTCAAAAATTGCGTGGGCGGCGGGAGCCGGTCCGGTTGGAGACGATATGAAACACTGGGAAAAAATCAGAAACGGACTTCCGGAAAGCCGTTGGGAAAAAATCACGGGCGGAATATTGATCCTTGCAGGGTTGATTTTGCGTTTGCGGCAGTTGGCATGTTTTGAATTTAAAGACGATCAGGCACGGCTGGTCATCAATGGTCTTTGCGCGTTGCGGGATATGTTTCTGGTGACTGCCGGTCAGCCGGGGAGCAGCGGGATCCCCAATCCCGGGGGCGGTGTGATCCTTGCGGGGATCATGGCTCTTTTGGGTACGGGTGCGTGGATTTTTGCCGCCGGATTTGCGTTGCTCTCCATTCTCACGGTTTTCGGTGTATGGTGGGCGTTGCAGGGGGTGATCAGCACCCGTCGGGCGTGGTGGTGCACGGTTTTTATTGCGGTATCGCCGGTTTTGATGTGGAATGCCTCCAATTTATGGGGGCCGGGATTGCTGATTTTCTTTACGGCACTTTTTTTGCGGGGATGCGTCCAGCATGTGGAAAAGGGCAGAAAGTGGGCTTTTGTTCAAGCGGGGACAGCGGCGGCGTTGGGGGCGTGGCTTTTTCACCTTTCTGCATTGTTTCTCTTTCCCGGAATGATTTATGCCATGATCCGGCGGCGGCCGGGGTGGAAAGATTTTACTGTGTTGGCCGTTGTCGGGGCGATTCTTTTCGGTCCGTGGATCTATACATTGATGTGGGTGTGGGATCACCGGACCATGCCCATGGTTTTTCCGTGGAGCGAAAAGATCGCGGCATGGTTTCTCCACCTTGGCGGGTTCTGGAACGGCATGTTTTTTCTGAATTATTTTCCGCTGGATGAGTTTCCGGTGATCGCTCTGATAATTGCCGGTTTATCACTGATAACGGGAGGGGTACTTTTTGCTATGGGGATCCCCCGGTGGTGCAAAGCAGGGGAGGCGGACCGCCTCGCCCTTCTGCTGACGATCTCCATACCGGCGCTTTATCTAGCTTTGGGGATGCGGATCTATCCCCATTATCTTATGGTGATCCTGCTTCCCTGCTGTGTCCTTGCTTCCGGAGCTTTTGAACGGAAGGGCCGGTGGGTTTTCCCCGCGGCATCTGCGGCAGGGGTGCTGATGCTTGCCGTAACACTTTTCTGGCAGAATAAAGTTATTTCCGGAAACGGGCACTGGATGGAATTCGGGCCATCCGGGAACTATCTGGAAAAAATCGCCGCCGAACTGGATAATCAATATTACGGGACTGTGTCCATTCGGGTCGTTGCCGCAGATGAAAAAGCAAAGAAGAAACTGGACCCCATTTCCACCGTGTATATTTTTGACCGGCACATGCAGGACGGTAAACTGCCCTGCATGCTGGTGCTGTCATGGGATGAAAAGGTGCAACAGTTCCGGCATCAGGTGCTGTTCCCGAAAAAATAGTGCCCCGGCGGGCGGTTCCCGCAGGCGAACTGTTAAACTTTTTGCGCTTTGCTGCGGGGGGGCTGATGCCGGGGCGGTGATCACTCTGCCCGGATGTCCCCGATATCGTTGCAGTTGCAGAAAACCATAGCGAGGCGATCCATGCCGAGGGCACTGCCGGAAGATTCCGGAAGACCGTGTTCCAACGCCTCAAAAAAGTCTTCCGCCATGGGGTATTCATGCATACCCTGTTCTTTGCGGAAGGCCAGGGTGGCTTCAAAGCGTTTCCGCTGTTCCACCGGGTCGATCAATTCCCCGAAGGCGTTGGCAAGTTCCAATCCGGCAATGTAGAGTTCCCAGCGTTCCGCATTGCCATCTTTGTTCAACCGGGCAAGGGATGCCCGGTCAGCAGGATAGTCATAGAGAAACGTCATGCGTCCTTTCCCCAGATTGGGTTCGATTTGAGTGACCATGAGTTCATCAAAATCGCCATCTTCCGGAGCGTAACGCTGATAAGCCTCCCGGACGGAGATCCATTCCGGTTCGGCATCCATATCGATCTCCTGTCCGCGGAAAAGGAGTTTGCCGGAACCGCAGACCCGGTGTGCCGCCTCCCGCAGGAATTCCGCCGTAAAATCTGCAAGGCGTTTGTAGTCCCACCCTGCGGCATAATATTCCAGCATGGTGAATTCCGTCCTGTGCCGGGAGCCGAATTCCCCTGCACGGAAACAGCGGCCGATCTGATAAATCTTTTCGTAGCCGGAAGCCAGCATGATCTTCATGGCGATTTCCGGACTGGCACGGAGAAATTCCCCTTCTGCACAAATGGATTCAATGAATTCTTCCGGGGCAGGGGCGGGGATGCGGACATCCGTTTCCACTTCCAGAAATCCGGCATGGTCAAAAGCCTCGCGGACAGCACGCCATAACGCCGCCCGTTTTTCCAGATTCGGGCGGATCTTCTGCAGATGAATGCGATCCATTTTTTTCAGCGTGTCTGACCGTTGCCGTGAACGATGAACTTGGTACTGACAAGTTCATTGGCCCCCATGGGGCCCCGTGCGTGCAGTTTATCGGTACTGATGCCGATTTCTGCGCCCAGACCGAATTCGCCGCCATCGGTGAAACGGGTGGAGGCATTGTGATACACGGTGGATGTATCCACATTGGCAATAAAGAATTCCGCTTTGGATGTATCGTTGGTCAAAATCCCGTCACTGTGCTTGGAGCCGTAACGGTTGATGTGATCCACGGCCTGATAAACATCATCCACAATGCGGCAGGAAAGTTTCAGTGCCAGATATTCATTGTAGAAATCTTCATCGGAAGCCTCTTTGGCGGAGGGGACCATTTTGCAGAAATCCACGCCGCCCCGGAGTTCCACGCCCCGGGATTCCATGCGTTCAACCAGCATGGGAACAAAGGTTGACGCGATCTCCCGGTCAATAAGCAATGTTTCCAGTGCATTGCATGTGCCGGGCCGCTGGCACTTGGCATTTTCCACCACATCCAGAGCCATCTCAAGGTCGCAATCCCGGTCCACAAAGAGGTGACACACCCCTTTGTAGTGCTTGATGACCGGAATGGTGGATTCCGCCATCACTGTACGGATCAGCCGTTCTCCGCCCCGGGGGATGACAAGGTCGATATATTCATCCATCTTGAGCATCATATTCACGGCTTCGTGATTGGTCCAGGGGAGAAGCTGTACGGCGCCGTCCGGCAGCCCGCAGAGGACGGCGGCCCGGTTCAACGCTGCGGCAATGGCCTGATTGGAGGCAAAGGCTTCTTTGCCGCCCCGGAGGATCACGGCATTCCCCGCTTTCAAACAGATCCCTGCGGCATCGCTGGTGACATTGGGGCGGGATTCATAAATAATGGCGATCACGCCGATGGGTACGGTAACTTTGTCGATCTTCAACCCGTTGGGGCGGATGGTGCTGGAGATGGTTTTGCCCACAGGGTCGGTCTGGGAGGCAACGGCACGCAGACCGTCAGCCATATTTTTGATGCCTTTTTCGCCGATGGTGAGCCGATCGACCATAGCGGAAGAGAGGCCGTTCACAATGGCTTTTTTCACATCTTCATCATTGGCCTTCAGAATTTCCTTTGCGGAAATCTCCAATTCATCCGCCATGCGGCAGATGCAGGCTGCCTTGGCATCGGCGGGAAGAACCGCCAGCGCCCGGCTGGCTTTGACAGCTTTTTCGCCCATTTTGCACAGGGCATCACGCATATTTTCTGTGGTGAGAGTCATAGAAAAATCTCCTCAAAATGTTTTTTGATACAATACCACAAAAAACTGTTTTTACAAGCCCGGAATCAGTAGGTGATGACTACTGCAAGGTATGTGCAGGGCTCATCGCCAAGGCACTCCATGGAGTGTTCTTCTCCGGAACGGCAGATGGTGGCGTCGCCGGGGCCGAGTTCCACCCATTCTCCATGATCATAAGACCGTACTCTGCCGGAAAGGATATAGTAAATTTCTTCTTCATCCTTGTGGGTGTGCCGCCCCACGGAACAGCCGGGCTGTAAAGTCAGCCGGGAGAATTGACGGCAGTTGGAGTGCATTTCATCGTTGGAATTCTTTTTCCAGATGTGTTCAAAGCGGACCGGGCCGGTGCCGCCTTTCATATTTTCCCGGATCTCTTCCCGGTAATCCTGTGTGGTGCGGTGCATAGTTTCCTCCTTGATTTTCAGGGGGGAACATACTCCATTTTGCGTGTTTTTGCAAGATAAATGACCGTTTTTTCTGGAAAAAATGCTGTTTCGGGGCTATATTAACAGTACAGACTTGTTTCGAATGAGGGTTGGATTATGAAGAAGAAAGACTGCGCAGCCAGTATTTCCTGTTTGTCCTGGCTGAATTTTTTCAGCAGTTTTTCGCCAGTTTTTTTCGGCAGTTGGGCGGCTCGTACATTGACGGATGCCGGGATGCTTTGCGGCGATCGCCTGATCCTGAATGTGCTGTGTGTGGCAGGGATTTTTACTTTGCCTCTGGTGCTGACCGGGATCTTCTCCCATTACTGCTGTACCCGTTTTGCGGCCCGGAACGTTCTCTTTGTTTCCAAAATTCTTGAAGTGATCATTATGCTTCTCGGAGTGGCGGCGGCGTTGCCGGAAAAGGTCGGGTATCAACTGCTTGCCGTGGTTTTTATTTACGGTGCCGATTATTCTTTTTATCGTCCTGCGCTGAAGCAGTACACCGCTTTTGCCATGACCAAATCGGAGCTTTCCCGGGCCATCGGTAAGGTGGAAAGTATGACTTTCTGGGGGATCGTGACCGGGGCGATCTGTGCCGCAGGTGCGTGCGAGATCGGTTCTCTGCACGGGATCAGCAGTGTTCCCAGTCTGGCACTTCCCTGCTGTATGGCGGGGTACGGGATGCTGAATGCGGCACGGTTGTGGCCGGACCTGCCGGTGATGCCCCGGGTGCGTTTTGCCGATCTGCCGAGGCAATGGCTGGATACATTCCGGGAACACCCCCGCTATCGGGAACTGGTGCTGACGGGCATTGCAGAGTGTTATATTTTCGGTGCGATCATTCTGGCGGCGGCATTGTCCATTCAGTTTATTGATGCCCGGGCGGCTGCTTTTTCATCAGCGGTACATCTTTATGCCACTCTGGCGGCTGCGGTGATCGGTGCTGCCGTGGGGTGTCTGGCGGCTGTGGGGCTTTCCCGGCGCAACGTGGAATTGGGCCTGGTGCCGCCTGCCGTTTTGATATTGACAGGTTCTGCGGTGGTGCTGGGGGCTTTGCCGGGATATTCCGATCCATTTGTCGGAAGCGGGATCTGGGCGGTGATGCTGTTTCTTTACGGGTTCAGTGCCGGGATCATTCTGGTGCCGATGCAGGCGTATCAGGCTTATTTTGTCAAACCGGAATTGCGTCCGGCATATTTCAGCTGGCTTTATCTGCCTTTCGGGATGGGGATCCTGCTGGCTGTGGCGGCAGCTTTAACGGTTTGTTCGCTGGGGATTTCCATCCGGGCGGTCAGTACGGCACTGGCATTGATCACGCTGGGGCTTGCGCTGGTGACCTTTTTCCAGATGCCGCAATTTCTGCTGCGGCTGACAACACTGATTTTAAAACACACCTTTTACCGGATCCGGGTGATCCATCCGGAAAATCTGCCGGAAGAAGGGCCGGTGCTTCTGGTGGCGAACCGGGCATCTTTTGTGGACATGTTCTTCATTTCCGCCTGTTCCTCCCGGCCGGTACGGTTTATGATGCTGGAAAGTTTTTTCCGCACAAAATTTCTGCATCCGTGGTTCAAATCTGTGGGGTTTCTGGAAGTTCCTGCGGGGCGGCCGAAGAAATTGCAGGAATTGATCCATACCACCCACGATCTTTTCCGCAAAGGGGAGTGTATCTGCGTATTCCCGGAAGAGGATATCACCCGCAACGGCGTCATGTCCCGGTTCCGGGATGTGGTGCATGATCTTTTGCCGGAGGATCAGGAGGTCCCGGTGATCCCCGTGCGTATCGGGATGACATGGGGGAGTATTTTCTCCTGCTATCACGGCACATTCAAGCTCCGCTGGCCCAATGAATTGCCACATCCTGCATCTGTGACTATCGGGAAACCGGTCCCTCCCGGGACCAGTGCGTATGAATTGCGGAACATCCTTTCGGAACTGGGGGCGGAAACCGAGTTGACCGCCAGTCCGCAGGAGCGGCCTTTCCATTCCCAGTTTGCGTACACCATGAAGGTGGCTCCTTTTGCCCGGCGGATCCGGGAATTTCATAACGGAAAATGGATTGCTCCGGCAAACTTTGTGTTACTGATGCGGGCGATCCTTTTGAGCCGTTATTTTCGCAAATGCTGTGCCGGTGACGGGGAATATGTGGGGATGATGCTGCCCAACAGTGTCCGGGCGGTTGCGGTTCTTCTGGGGATCCAGATGAGTGACCGGATCCCGGCGATTCTGAATCATACCGCAAGCCGTGATGCGTTGCGGGTGGCTGTTGCCAAAGCAAAACTCCGGCATGTCATCACCAGCCGGGAGTTTGTGGAAAATCTGGGGATGGACCCCTTGCCGGAAATGATTTTTCTGGAAGATGTTCAGCCGAAGATATGCCGTTTCTGGCCTGCCTTTTTCTGGGGGATCACCGCTGCACTGCTTTCCAGCCGGGAATTGATGAAACTCCTTTCGCCGGACAGTTGGAACGATGTGGATAAAGTGGGGGCTGTGGTCTTTTCCAGCGGATCCACCGGCATCCCCAAAGGGGTGATGCTGACACATCACAACATTTTTGCTGACATCACGGCTCTCGGGCAGGTGACCGGCTGGAAGAAGGGGGATCGTGTCGTGGGGAATTTGCCGATTTTCCACTCTTTTGGGCTGGCGGTCAATCTGTGGATGCCCATTTGTACGGGGACCGAAGTGGATTATGTGCAGAATCCTCTGGATGGAACATCGGTTGTCCGGGTTTTAAGGGAACGGCGGATCACGCTTCTTCTGGCAACGCCCGGCTTTCTGCAAATCTATATGCGCCGTGGAAAACGGGAAGATTTCTCCACATTGCGCCTTGTGGTGACCGGGGCTGAAAAACTGCGTGCGGATCTGGTCAAAAATTTCCGGGAATTGACCGGGCTGGAGATTTGCGAAGCCTACGGCTGTACGGAACTTTCCCCTGTGGCGACCATCAATCTTGCAAGGACGTTGCCGGAACTGGGGGCGGCAGTTGCCGCTCCGGGGGCTATCGGTACATCACTCCCCGGGGTTTGCGTGAAGATCGTGGACCCGGTAACGATGGCGCCACGCGGAGAAATGGAAGATGGCTTGCTGGTGGTCAAGGGGGCTACGGTGATGAAGGGCTATCTGGGGGAACCGGAACGCACTGCGGAAGTGATCCGGGATCAGTGGTACTGCACCGGCGATATTGCCAAAATGGATCAGAATGGTTTTATTACCATTACCGGGCGTATTTCCCGATTCAGTAAAATTGCCGGGGAAATGGTTCCTCATGATCTGGTGGAACAGTCTATCTGTGACGGTCTGCATCTGGCGGAACGGGTGATTGCCGTTTGCGGTGCGGAGGATGAAAAACGGGGCGAAAAACTGGTGGTGTTCTACATCGACCCCGGTTTGATCAAGCCGGAAGAGGTTGTGCAGATGCTGCGGGAACGGGGATTGCCCAATTTGTGGATCCCCAAGGTGGAAAATTTTATCCATATTGAAAAACTGCCTTTGCTGGGGTCCGGGAAACTGGATCTGGCGGCGTTGGGCAGATTGGCACAGGCCTTGAGTGATCAGGCGGCAAAAGCGGATCATTCCGAATCATAAAAACAGGAGAGTTCTGATGAAAAAACGGGTCAAAGCGGCGATTTTAGGATTTGGCGGTATCGGGCATTGCCATGCCTCCCAGTATGCCGGGCTGAAAAATGTGGAACTGGTGGCGTTGTGCGACATCAATCCGGAACAGTTGAATAAGGCTTCCGAAACGATCAATCTGGGGGACAGTGGAGCGATTGACCTGAATGCTGTCCGCAAATATCTCTCGTACGAAGAAATGGTGAAGGCCGAACCTGATCTGGAAATGATCGACATCTGCCTGCCTACGGATCTTCACTGTGAATACAGCTGCCGTGCCATGAAGGATGGTTTTCATGTGATTTGCGAGAAACCCATGGCTCTCAACAGCAAAGATTGCCGGAAGATGATCCGAGTTTCCGAAAAGACCGGTAAAAAACTGATGATCGCCCAGGTTTTGCGTTTCTGCAAAGGGTTTGAAGCGATCCGGGAAGCGTACAACACCCGGAAATACGGAAAACTTCTGCGGCTTTCCATGACCCGTGTGGGCGGGCTGCCCAACCGTCTGTGGTTCCGGGATGTCAAGCGCAGCGGCGGGGCAATGATGGATCTGCACCTGCATGATCTGGATTTTGCCATCAGCTTGCTCGGGACTCCGGATGCTCTGATCAGTTTTGGCGTGAAGGCCGCCAGCGGCGGGATTGATGACTCTGTCAGCAATTATATTTACGAAAATGGTCCGGTGGTGACTTCTGAAGGCTCCTGGTGCCGCAAAAAGTTCCATGCCGTTGCTGCTGCTGTTTTTGAAAATGCCACACTGGAATTTGAAGATGGGGCATTGACCCTGTACCGTGTTGATCAACCGGTCGAAACCATTGATCTCGGGGAAGACAAGCCCTACGGTGCCGAAGTGGATTATCTTGCGGAATGTATTTTGAAGGATGTGCCGCCTTTGCGGGCCATGCCGGAAAGCACCATGCAGACCGTCCGGTTGATCGAAGCGGAGATCCGTTCCGCAGAAGCCGGAGGCAAGCGCATCCGTTTGAAAAAATAACAGGTGCAAAATTTCTTTTTGAAGATAAAAAAAATGCCATGCCGGATCGCCCGGTATGGCATCTCTTTTTGGGGGGGATTATTTACTTGATTTCCCCAAGCTGGCGGGAGCGTGCTGTGGCCGCTCGAACCGCAGAGATCACTGCTGATGCCAGTGCGTGACGCTTCAATTCTTCCATCCCCCGGATGGTGGTTCCGGCAGGACTGCACACGGAGTCACAGAGGACCGCCGGATGCGTATGGGTTTCCAGCACCATTCCCGCAGCACCAGCCACGGTTTGTGCCGCCAGCTGCAACGCCAGATCCCGGGGCAGGCCTTCTGCCACGCCGCCATCTGCCAAAGCCTGAATGAATTCAAAGACAAATGCCGGACCGCTGCCGGAAAGCCCTGTAACCGCATCCAGATGTTTTTCATCCATCACCGAAAAGGTGCCGACAGCGGTAAAGATCTTTTCGGCAAACGCCCTTTCTTCCGGCAGAACTTCGCTGGTCATGGCGGCTACTGCGGCACCGGAACCGATCAATGCCGGGGTGTTGGGCATTACCCGGATGATACGGGAACTGTCCGTCAGGTCATAGAGCCGCTCCAGAGAGATCCCGGCGGCAATGGAAATGACCAGTTTGGATTCCAGAATATATTTCCAGCCGTTGAGAGCATCCGCCAGATATTGGGGTTTGACTGCCAGCAGAATGGCTCCGGCTTCCTGCAGGTCATCTTCCTTGAGTTCGCCGGAAAGACACTGTACTCCGGTGTTTTCCGTGAAGCGGCTTGCCGCATCCGGAAGAATATCAAATGCCAGCAGATCCTGTTTGTCAAAAGTTCCGGACTTCACCAGTCCCCCGGCAATAGCGGTAGCCATTTTGCCCGCACCGATGAAAAAAAGTTTGCTCATAAAGATTCCTTTTGTTTTATTTTAAGACAATATTGTTTTGCTTTTTCTGATCCGGCGGTTTGCCGCAGCAAGCCGGATTTCATGGCAGCGATTTTCTCCGAGATAACGGTTTGTCAGGGCAAGGATAAGATCGAAAGCCCCCTCCAGCTCTTTCCGGTATGCACTGTGCCGAATCTCCAGAGTCAGAATTCCCTCTTCCAGCGTTCCGGGGGAACACATGGCAGAGAGGGCAGGGCCCACTACATCCTGCCAATTTTGTGCCAAACGCATTTGGGCATCTGTTTCTGCTGAAAAAACAGGCTTTGTTACATCTCCAAGGAAATCCCCGACAGGGCGTGCTTTGCTGCCGTATGCAGAGATTTCTCTGCTGGCAAATGCCGGACCATACCATTCTGCTAATAAAGCACGGTGCTTCATCCGGTTGTAGAATGCTCTTTTTTGCAGAGGATCGATGTCGCCGTCATCCATGGAGCAGACCTTTCAGAGGGAGAGCCCGAAAATCGCCAGCGGGATCATGACTGTGCGGACAACAAATTTTCCCAGACCCAGACCGCCTTTGACAACATTTTTCAAACCGGGTGACAAGCCGCCAAAGGGGGCTCCCAATGTCATTTGAATAAAGCCCACCGGCAAGCGCATGAATTCAAGCAGAGCGGACCCCATTTTGACACAGTGTTTCCCGAGATTTGTCAATCCCCGCAAAACATAGGGTTTGGCAATCGCAGCTGCCTTCAGGGCAATAGGTGCAAGAATCATGATCGTTACCGGATCCAGAAAAGCGTTGCTTTCCGGGATCGGCAGTGCCACGGTCAACACAGATACGGCTGTAAGAATTAAAATGATTCGTCGCATGACTAAAAAACTCCTCAAATGCCGGAATATATACCCCTTTCGGGGGAATTTCAACCTTTTTTGTGCAAAACAGTTGAAAAAACAAAAAAACAAGGCAAATTATAGAAAAAAAGAGGAAGGATTTATTTTATGAAAGAACATGAGCCCGGCGTTTCCAGCCATACGATTTCGGTTCTTGTGGCCAATAAGTTCGGTGTGCTTGCCCGTGTTGCCGGGTTGTTCAGCGGACGGGGGTATAATATTTCGTCTTTGACGGTGAATCAGACCCATGACCCGGCTGTTTCCCAGATGACCATTGTTACCAGCGGGGATGCCGATGTGCTGGAACAGATCGATAAACAGCTCCGGAAACTGGTGGATGTGATCGAAGTCCGGGATTTTACCGGCGGGAATTTTGTGGAGCGGGAGCTGGCGTTGTTCCGGCTCAGTGCGTTTTCCCCGGAAGACAAGTCCCGCCTTGTTCAGCTGGTGGGGATTTTTGACGGGACCTTTGTTTCCGTCCATCCCGATGAGTTGAGCGTGGAAATTTCCGGCAGATCCGATAAAATCGATAATTTTATCGCTATGGTCCGGGATTTCGGTATTTTGGAAATGGCGCGCTCCGGACGGGTCGCCATCCCCCGTTAACCAAAGATCAGCGACTTCAATCCCAAGCCGATCAGAACCAGCCCGCCCAGTATTTCAAAGCGGTTGTGGCACATTCTCCTGCCAAGCCTTTTTCCGGCAATACACCCTGCTGTGCAGATGAGGGCGGTCACGATACCGATGATCATGGTGTCCGGCAGAATGCCTGTCCGCTGACGGCAGGCATAACTGATGCCGATAAGCAGGGCATCAATACTGGTGGCAAAGGCAAGCACGATCAGACGGACAAAATGGAATCCCCGGATGTCTTCATCTCGGGAAAGATCGCATTTCCGTCCGTCCCACAGCATTTTACTGCCCAACCCGGTCAGGAGCACTGCCGCAACATATTTTCCTGCGCTTTGAAGATAATGGCTTCCAAAGGATGCCGCACCCCAGCCCAGAAGAGGCATCCCCATCTGGAATGCCCCGAATGTAAGTGCTGTTGCCGTTATTTTCCAAACCGTAAAATTTTTCTGTTCCACCACTCCGAGAATCAGCGATACTGCCAGTGCATCCATGGCAAGGCTGATCCCCAGCAGCAGGGCTTCTGTAAAATGGGTAATGGAAATCATTTGGCAGAAGCAGGCATTTCATCCTCGGAGTGAGGACTTGCCGGACAGAATTCTGTACGGTACGGGAAGAAGAGAAGATTCACCACCCCGATCTGACCGTTACGGTTCTTTTCGATAATGACTTCCGCTTTGGTGCTCTGTCCCCGGGGAAGGTCTTTGGCTTCATCCCGGTTACGGTGCAGAAACGCCACCACGTCTGCATCCTGTTCAATGGCACCGGATTCACGCAAATGACTGAGTTTGGGCTTGGCATCCGGCCGGGCATTCTTGTCGATTTCACGGTTCAGCTGTGCCAGAACAAGAACGGGAATATTCAACTCTTTGGCAAGAGCCTTCAAGCCGCCGGAAATCATGGCAACTTCATTCTGGCGGCCGTCTGCGGCTCCCACATCGGCGTGCATAAGCTGGAGATAGTCAATAACGATCATGTCGATCATGGGCGTATTGTCTTCATCCTTGGTCATATACATGCGGCGGGCTCTGGCGCGCAGTTCCATCACCGTCAGACCCGGCGTGGGGTCGATATACAATTTTGCCTTCCGGATCCGGTCCACCGCTTGTGCCAGACGGTTCAAGTCGGCACTTTGCAGTCGGTCCTTGACCCGGAAATCGCCTTCGGAAACATCCGCTTCCGTGCAAAGCAGACGCCGGGTGATCTGTTCAGCGGTCATTTCCAGACTGAAAAAGACCACTTTCTTCGGATTCGGCGTGCGGTGCGGGAAGGCGATATTGCGTATGATATTCAGCGCAAACGCTGTTTTACCAATAGAGGGGCGTGCTGCCAGAACGAACATTTCACCGGGTTTCAGGCCGCCGGTAAGTTTATCCATTTGTGTAAAGCCGCTGGAAATACCGACTTCCACCCGGTTTTCGTAAACGGCATGCAGATATTCAAATTCTTTGCGGACACAGTTTTTGATAGATTGATAAGTCGTGCCCTTGCCGGATTCCCGGATCTTATAGACGGATGTTTCAAATTCTTCGATCAACTTGGCTGCGCTCGCCGTAGGATCATAGCAGCGAAGAAGTGATTCGTTGCAGACTCCGATCATTTTACGGAGAGAATAAAGATCCCGCAGGGATTGGCACCAGGTTTCGATATTGGCCGTTGTCGCTACGGCAGAATAAAGTTCGGCAAGGGCCACTTCATCAAACATATCCCCTTTGCCGTCTTTGCGTAATTCGTAGGTCAGATTGACCAGATCCACCGCTTTTTCCGATTGACTTTCCGATATTTTGAGGATCGCTTTGAAAAGTTCCCTGTGGGTGGCTGTAAAGAAAACTTCGGCTTGATTGCCGAACATGCTGACCGCTGTCGGAATACAGAATTCCGGATCCCGGAGCATGGCAGACAAAACAGCCCGTTCCAGTTCAACACTGGCGGGCTGTGTCTTGTTTTGCAAAAACGCCGTCTGCACATCGGCAGACGGCTTATGATTGCCTTGTCCCGGCATGATCAGCCACGGACAACGTAGACTTTGACCGGAACGGTCACGTCCGCATGGAGTTTCACATCCACTTCATAGCTGCCCAGCAGCTTGATCGGGGTTTCAAGCTGGACACGGGTGTGCGCGATTTTGAAACCGGCCTTTTCCAGACCTTCAGAGATCACACGGGCGGTAACAGCACCGAAGAGCTGTTCATCGGCAGTGGCCTGCATCGGGATGGAAAGTTCGATCGCCTTGAGCTGTTCGCCCAGAGCCTGTGCCGCAGCCAGCGCTTCCGCACGCTTGGCTTCGATCTGGGCACGGTTGGCTTCGATCCGGCGCAACGTGGCGGGAGTCGCCTTGGCGGCCAGCTTGTGGGGGATCAGGTAGTTGCGGGCATAGCCGGGCGCAACATGGATTTCATCCCCGGCAAGACCGAGGTTTTCAACATCCTGGAGCAAAATCAGATTGACATTCGCCATAATTAAATCCCTCCTGGAAATTAGTAAACCAGTGCCACGATACGGGCACGCTTGATGGCGATCGCCAGCATCTTCTGGTGATCGGGGCAGGTCCCGGTGATCCGGCGGGGCATGATCTTGCCCTTTTCGGTCTGGAACTTGGACAGGGTGGCAGCATCTTTGAAATCGATGTAGCTGGCCTTGATCTCGCAGAAGCGGCAGACTTTCGGCTTGGCCGGAGTCCGGCGACGCGCAGTTCTCTTGGTTTGTTGCATGGATTCAGTCCTTTCTATTCAAAACTTTTTTGTTGATTACTTCAATTCTGTTCAAAACGGGATGTCTTCTTCGGCATCTCCTGCCGGATTAAAGGCATCTTCCGGCATGGGCGGCGGCGGAGCGTTCTGCGGCCGCTGGTAATCCGCCGGCGCCGGGGGGCGGGACGGGGTGTACGGACGCGGCTGATAATCGTTTTCTCCCTGCGAACGGTAATTGCCGTTGTCCCGGTAATTGCCGTTGTCCCGGTAATTGCCGTTATCCCGGTAATTGCCGCGATCATTGCGGTAATCGTTCCGGTAGCCGTTATTGCCGCCATTGTCCCGGTAGCCGCCCTGACGGGGGGCTCCGCCATCGGCGTCATCCCGGCGGCCGAGGAACTGGACCACTTCGGCAACGACACGCAGTTTGGAGCGTTTGCCGCCGCCTTCGCGGTCATCCCACTGGTCCAGCTGAAGCCGGCCTTCGATCATAACGGGGGAGCCTTTTTCCAGAAAACGCTTGCAGTTTTCCGCCGATTTATTCCAAACGGTAATGTCCACAAAACAGGTTTCCGTTTTTTCCTGTCCGTTGGCAACGAACCGGCGGTTCACCGCCAGACCGAATTCACAGACAGCCGCGCCGGAAGGTGTATTGCGCAGATCAGGATCGCGTGTAAGATTGCCAATAAGAAAAACTTTATTCAGAGATGCCATAATACATTCCTTTTCTGACCGAGTGGAACTTGGTATCAATCCCTATCTTATTCCAGATTCAAAGCTGCGAGAACCGGCAGACCTTCCGGACGTTCGGAGATCAGGGTCATGCTGCGCAGGACTTTGTCATTGAGTTTGTACTTGTTCTTGATATCAATGATCTTCAGGGGATCCAGTTCGAACATGAAGTCCCAGTAGATACCGGCTTTGCGCTTGTTGATATCATAGGTGAACTGCTTGCGGCCCAGAGAAGTGGCGGATTCCATTTTGCCACCCAGAGATTCCACCAGAGCGGCGAATTCCTTGCTGAACGCTTCACCTTCATCATCGACCTTGCGGATGTCGAGAATATAAACAGCTTCGTATTTTTTCAAGATAAGACCTCGTTGGTTGCCGGCGCTTCAGGCGCCGTTTGTTTTTTTTCTTCTTTCTTTTCTGCGGCATGAAAGGCGTTGTATTGAGACATTGCCCGGTTTTCCCCGGCGGCCAATACAGCCATTACCGCTTCTGCCGCGGCATTCAGTGCCGCTTCATAGATTTCAGCTTCCTCACCTTTGAACCCGGTCAGCACATGATCTACGGTATTACGCTTGTCCACATGTCCGATACCGATTTTCAGCCGGAGAAAAGATGCGCTCTGCACCTTTTCAATAATGGACTCAATGCCGTGATGTCCTCCCGCCGAACCGCCCCGGCGCAGCCGGAGCCTCCCGGGAGGGAGATCCAGATCGTCCGACACCACCAGAATCGCTTCCGGTGCAATGCCTTCCTTCCGGATCAGGTTTGCCACTGCTTCCCCGCTGGCATTCATGTAGGTCAGCGGCATCTGCAGAAAGAGCCGTTTTCCACGGAAACGCCCTGCAAAACAGCGGCTTTCGGCGCGATGACTTTCCTCAAAAGAACCGGGCAGCTTTGCCAGGAGCCGGGTGACAACATCAAATCCGGCATTATGCCGGGTTCCGGCATATTCTTTGCCGGGGTTGCCGAGTCCGACCACCAGTTCAATGGGATGTGCCTGCGCCATGATTCAAAGATACTCCGGAGAGTCTTCCTTCGTTAGTTGACCTGGATGACAACCGCATCCGCATCGTCATCAAGTGTGACGCCGGCAGGCAGTTCGATGTCTTTCACGAGAATGGTGGCGCCGCTGGTCAACTTTTCGACATCGACCTTGACTTCTTCGATCAGGTCAGCCGGCTTGCACAGAACGGCGATTTCTTCTTTCTTCTGGATCACTTCAGCCGCGCATTCGCCAACAGGGCGGACCGCCACAGAGGCGTTGATCACTTCGTCTGCGTTGATGACCTGGAAGTCAACGTGCAGGCAGTAGGCCTTCAGGTGGTTCATTTGGACCTCTTTCACCAGAGCGATCTGCTTGTCGCTGCCGTCAACCAGATACACAAAACGGGCTTTCTGGTTGGAGATGGAGGTCCATTCGCCGGCGTTCAGGTAAACCTGCTTCGGTTCAGAACCTTTGCTGTAGATGATCGCCGGGGTCATGCCGCTTTTGCGGGCCCGACGGGCGGCACCGGAACCGGTTTCAGTTCTCGGCTGCACCGCGAGTTCATGGATCTTCATGTTTTGCGATTTCCTTTCTTTTTGGTTTGTTTCGCTATATTATATAGGTATTATACCGATCAATGATTGATGTAGAACAAAGAGGAAACGGATTTGCCGTCATGGATACGGCGGATCGCTTCGCCCAGCAGCGGAGCGATGCTTACCACTTTCAGCTTGCCGCCCAGATCGGAGGTCTGCGGGACTGCATCTGTGGTGACGAGAGCTTCGATTTCCGGAGCTTCCAGCAGTTTTTTCTGGCCGACTTCATTCAGCAGGCAGTGGGTGACTGCGGCATAAACCTTGGTGGCACCGTTTTCTTTCAGCAGCTTGGCGGCGGCGATCAGCGTACCGCAGGTGCTGGTCAGGTCGTCCGTGATCACGCAGACTTTGCCGCGGACATCACCAACCAGGTGGCTGGATGCCACGGTGGTGGCGTTGATGCGACGCTTGGCGACCACGGCAAAGCCGCCGCCCAGCATGTCGCCGTAGTTCATGGCCATCTTGGCACTGCCGGAGTCCGGCGCCACGACCACCGGATCGTCACCCACCAGCTGTTTCAGGTAGGGGACCAGCACCGGACGGGCGTACAGATGGTCCATGGGGATATCAAAAAAGCCCTGGATCTGCTGGGAGTGCAGATCCATGGTGATGATACGATCCACCCCGGCCACGGTCAGCAGATTGGCGACCAGCTTGGCGGTGATGGGGACCCGGGGCTTGTCTTTGCGATCCTGCCGGGCATAGCCGAAATAGGGGAGGACAGCGGTGATCCGGGCGGCAGAAGCGCGGCGGGCGGCGTCAACCATGACCAGAAGTTCCATCAGGTTATCGTTCACCGGGGCGCAGGTGGGCTGGATCAGGAAGGCATCTGCACGGCGCACATTTTCTTCAAACTGCACGAAGGTTTCCCCGTCCGGAAAACGCATCGGGTGGATTTTCCCCAGCGGCACGCCGAGATATTCAGCGATGTCGTGAGAAAGTTGCGGGTGTGCCGTACCGGAATACACGCAGATTTTTTTGGCTTCTTCCATTTTTCTCTCTTCCCTGTATTTGTGTGTCATCATCCGGATCTTGCCGGAGCAGGGGGGAAGAGCGTTTGCAGAAATACCGTAAAACTCTCCATCGGCATTTTCTGCGTGATTCAGCAGTCTGGCGACTGCTGACGACCTCCCGGTGACCGGATTTTCCGGCCGATCCGCTCCGAACGGATCAAGGTGCTGGCACGGTTTGTGTCCTTTTATTTCTTTGAGAATATAGCACGCTTTCAATAAAATTCAAATTTTTTGTCTCCTTTTTTTGCAGAAAAACGCTCAAAAAAGCAATTATCCGGAAAAAACTTGAAAAATTGCCGGGAAAATGGTATATTACCCAATCCCTGCACCAATATGGGACAGGTTTTATTTTTGAGGAATTGTTATGGCAGACACCATTGAAGAATATGCGGCAGGTGCCGCACAGCCGAAAGGCTATGACGAAGGGGATATCACTACACTGAAATCCCTGGAGCATATCCGTTTGCGTCCGGGGATGTATATCGGGCGTCTGGGGGATGGCGCACACCCCAACGACGGGATTTATATCCTGCTCAAGGAAGTGATCGACAACAGTGTTGACGAATTCATCATGGGGGCAGGGCGGCGCATCGATGTGACGATCGGGGAAGACAATAAGGTCACCGTCCGTGACTATGGCCGGGGGATCCCGCTGGGGAAGCTGGTGGAATGTGTTTCCATGATCAATACCGGCGGGAAATACAACAGCGAAGCCTTTCAGTTTTCCGTGGGGATGAACGGTGTCGGGACAAAGGCTGTCAACGCTTTGAGCAGTTATTTCCGTGCCCGGAGTGTCCGGGACGGCAGGTTCCGCTGTGCTGAATTCAGAAACGGGGAACTTATTTCCGATACCGAGGGGGAATGTACGGAGCGGAACGGAACGGAAATCGCTTTTGTTCCGGATGAAACCATGTTCAAAAATTACGCTTTCCGTCCGGAGTACGTTGAACGGCGGCTGTGGATGTATGCCTATTTGAACAGCGGGCTATCCATTCATCTGGACGACCGGAAATTCTATTCCCAGCACGGTTTGCAGGATCTTCTGGAGGTGGAAAGCGGCGAAGAACGGCTGTATCCGGTGATCGCCTGCCGGACCAAAACGCTGGAATTTGCGTTGACGCACACCAACGATTACGGGGAAAATTCCTTCTCATTTGCCAACGGGCAGTTCACCAATGATGGCGGGACCCATCTTTCCGCATTCAAGGAAGGGGTTTTGAAAGCCATCAACGAATTTTCCGGTAAGAATTACAAGGCCGATGATGTCCGTGACGGGATGACCGGTGCCATTTCCATCAAACTGCGGGAACCGATTTTTGAATCCCAGACCAAAAATAAACTGGGGAACACGGATATCCGGGGGCCTATTGTGACGGAAGTCCGGGATTTTGTGGTGGATTTTCTCCATAAAAATCCCGCAGTTGCCGAAGCTCTGCTTGCCAAAGTCAGCAGCAATGAGCAGATGCACCGTGCCATTCAGGAGGTGAAGAAAAAATCCCGGGACACCGCCCAGAAGACCCGGCTGCGCATTCCCAAATTAAAGGATTGTAAATATCATGTCGGTTGCAAGTGGCCCCGGGGCGTTCAGCCGAAGGAAACCATGATTTTCCTGACAGAAGGGGATTCTGCCGCCGGTTCTCTGGAAAAGAGCCGGGATGTGGATTGTCAGGCTATTTTTGCCTTGCGGGGCAAACCCAAAAATGCCTTTGGTGAATCTTTTGAAATGATTTACAAAAATGAGGAATTGACCTTTCTCATGCAGGCTCTCGGGATTGAAGAAAGTACGGAAAATCTCCGGTATGACAAAGTGATCCTGGCGACAGACGCTGACGTGGATGGTCTGCACATCCGGAATCTGCTTTTGACGTTCTTTTTGTGTTTCTTTGATCAGCTGGTGCTTTCCGGGCATTTGTATGTACTGGAAACGCCGCTTTTCCGGGTTCGGAACAAGAGCAAGGATTTGATTTATTGTTACAGCGAAGCAGAGCGGGATCGTGCCGCGGCGCAGTTGGGCAAGACTTCCGAGATCACCCGGTTCAAAGGGCTGGGGGAAATCTCGCCGGACGATTTCGGGGAATTTATCGGGGAAAATATGCGCCTTTCTCCGGTAACGCTGGACAATATGCACGGCGTGAACGATCTTTTGAAGTTCTATATGGGGGACAATACGCCGGACCGCCGCGATTATATCATGCGCAATCTTGAGGTGTTGGATTATGAGTGATGAAAAACTGCCGCCGGAGATCACCGCGGATGATGCTGCAGAGCTGGATATGGAAAATCCCGGCGTTCTGGCTGAACGCAAACAGGGCTCCAATAATTATTTCCGTGCCATGATGGACCGGAATTTTCTGGATTACGCCAGTTATGTTATCGGTTCCCGGGCGATCCCGGATGTGGATGACGGTTTGAAGCCGGTCCAACGCCGCATTATGTGGACGTTGCGGGAGATTTACGATAACGGCCGCCCCACCAAAACTGCCAATGTGGTTGGCAATACCATGCACTATCACCCTCACGGGGATGCTTCCATCGGCGATGCCCTTGTGGTGCTTGCCAACAAAGGCGGCTGTGTGGAACGGGTGGAAAAAGGCCGTGGCGGAAAAGAAGAGCGGCATTATGTGGATGTGCCGTATTTTATTCACAAAGAAGGGAACTTCGGGAACATTCTTACCGGCAGTCCGGCGGCCGCCGCCCGTTATACGGAGTGTGCGCTGACCCGTCTGGCGTACGAAACCATGTTCAATAATGACATCACCGAGTTTGTGCCCAACTATGACGGCCGCAAACAGGAACCGGTGATACTGCCTGCCAAAGTGCCCAGTCTGCTGATGCTTGGCAGTGACGGTATTGCCGTGGGGATGTCCACCATGGTGCTTCCGCACAACTTCAATGAATTGCTGGATGCGGAAATTGCTGAATTGAAAGGCGAGGAATTCAAACTTTATCCGGACTTTCAGCAGGGCGGGTTGATGGACATCCGGGAGTATGATGACGGTAACGGCCGCATCATTCTGCGGGCAAAAATCGATATTGAAGGCCGGGAACTGGTGATCCGGGAGATCCCGGCAACATGTACTTCCGCATCGCTGATTGCTTCCATCGAAAAGGCGGCGGAAAAGAACAAGATCCGTATTTCCAGCGTGGAAGATTTCACCCGTGACCGGGTGGAGATCCGGGTAACGCCTACAAGAGGTTATGATCCGGAACGGACACTGCAGGGATTGTATATGTACACGGATTGCTCCGTTTCCATCTCCCCTAAAATGATCGTGATCTGTGACCGCCGTCCGGTGCAGATGACTGTTACGGATGTTCTGAAGCGGAACGTGCGGAAACTTTTGCAGTATCACAAGCAGGAATTTGAACTGGAACTGACCCGGCAGAACGAGTTGCGCCATGCCAAGACATTGGCACAGCTTTTCTTTGAAAACCGCATTTATAAGCGTATTGAAGAGTGCCGCACGCAGGAAGATGAATACCGGGAAGTGCTGGAAGGGCTTGCCCCGTTCCGGGATCAGCTTTTGCGGGATGTTTCCAAAGAGGATGTGGATAAACTTCTGGCGTTGCCGGTGCGGCGCATCGCCCGGTTCGATATTGAAAAGAACCAGCAGGAATTGCGGGATATTGCCTCCCGGATCAAAGAGATCAAGCATCATCTGGCGCATTTGACGGAATATACCATTGCTTATCTGGAAGAGTTGAAAAAGACTTACGGTGCGGATTTTCCCCGGCATACGGAAATTGAGCAGATCGAGCAGATCGACCGTAAGAAGGCTGCTCTTAATAACATCAAGATCGGCTGGGACCGGAAAGCAGGGTATATCGGGACATCCATCAAGTCGGATGATCTTATTACCTGCAATGAATTTGATAAACTCCTGATGGTTGCCAAAGACGGATTGTATAAAGTCTGTAATCTGCCGGCAGAAAAGTTGTTTGTCGGCAAGTTCTATGAGATCCGCCGGTATGATTCCAAGCAGGAATTCGGCGTGATCTACCGGGATTCCAAGAGCGGCAAGGTTTACGGGAAACGGTTCGTGATCGACAAGTATATCACAGATAAGGAATATCACCTGATCCCTGCCGATTGCAAGATTTTGCTTCTGACTCCCCAGCCTGCCGGGATGTATGATATGCAGTTCGGTGCCAAGAAGCATGATGAGCTGAATATGTACTCTCTGCCGCAGCGTTCTGCCAGGGCCCGGGGGATTTTGATTGCCGGGAAGTCGCTGACCAAGATCATCCGTCTGCGGGATTTGACGGAGGAGGAGATTCTGGCTTGTTCCGCTTCTCCGGAAGAGCCGGAAAATGATGTTTCTGAACAGGAAAATGTTCCTGTTCCGGAAGTCACGGAAACGGCAGGTACTGTCGTTCCTGTGCAGGAGCCGGAGAGTCACGTTGCGGAAGATGCTCCTGTTGCCGGGCCGGTGGAAAATGCTGAAAAAACAGGTTCAGAGCTGGCGGTTGAAGAAAAAACGGATATTGCTTCTGCGGAAGATGAGGATGATTTTGTCTTGAATGGCGAGGTGTCTGCCAAGGTGCGGCGCCGTCCGGCAAAAACTCCGGCGAAGAAGACTGTTGTTCAGGAGGAATCCGCTCCGGCCGTTACCGAAAAGCCTGTCAGCAAAGACGAGGATGACGGTCTGGGCATCGTTCAGCCGGAATTCGGATTCTGATGTGCGGGATTGGGAGCCTTGCGGGGGAGGTCCCGGCGGGCTTCCGCAGGTTATTGTCGGTGACATTTGCGGAGGAATAAAATGAAGAGAGTGCCCCGTTCGTCCAAAATGGATCGGCTGACCGTGGATTTTATGACGCGCCATGGATTGCTTTGTGCATGCAAGGTGGTGACCGGGAAACAGCTGTTGTTCTACAGCATTGCCGGAGTGGCGTGGCTGGTGCTTCTTTTTTACCGCTGGGACTTGTTTGTTTTCTTCTTGACTGTATTTTTTGCTCTATTGTACGGCTTGTCCGCTTTTTTCCGTGGGAGTGCTGCGCTGTTTGCACTTTTCGGCAGAGGGGCGGACCGGGTTTCGGCGGAAGAATTGACTGCTTTGCAGGATAAAGAGCTGCCGGTTTACACGGTGCTGATCCCGCTTTACCGGGAAGAGGCTGTGGCGGCAAAACTCCTGAAAAGTATCGGCAAACTGGATTATCCTCATGACAAATTGGATGTGAAACTTTTGTTGGAATGCGATGATGCCACGACCGCCAAGGCTCTGCAATCCGCAGGGATCCCGGAGTGGTGCGAAGTGATCACGGTTCCGGATGGTCCGTTACGCACGAAGCCCCGTGCCTGCAATTACGGACTGGAACGGGCGCGCGGGGAATTTTGTGTGATTTTTGATGCGGAAGATATTCCCGAGCCGGATCAGTTGAAAAAGGCATTTATCGTTTTCCGCCGGGATCGGGAGAGGAAACTTGCCTGCGTGCAGGCAAAATTACATTATTATAACGCCAGAGAAAATTGGCTTACCCATTTTTTTGCCATTGAATATCTGGTGAATTTTGACCTGATGCTGCCCGGATTCCGCATGTGGCGGATGCCTCTTCCGTTGGGCGGGACATCCAATCATTTCCGGGTGGATGTGCTGCGGAAAATCGGGCCGTGGGATCCCTTTAATGTAACAGAGGATTGTGATTTGGGGATCCGGATCGGGGAGGCCGGTTACCGTACCGGTCTGGTGGATTCCGTAACATGGGAAGAGGCAAACCGGGCTTTGGGCAACTGGTTCCGTCAGCGTTCCCGTTGGGTCAAAGGGTTTGCACAAACCCACCTTGTCCACAGCCGGGCTCCGTGGGCGATTTTGCGGAAACTGGGCGTGAAAGGCATGATCGGGGCTTATCTTGCCGTGGGCGGCAGTGTTCTGATGATGCTTTGCAATGTGGTTTTCTGGTGTATTGTTCTTCTTTACGGAGTTCTGCTGGCTCATGGGGCGATGCAGGGGTGTTCCCTGCCGGAAATGATGATCGGACCGGTGACCGGTGCGGCGGCGGAGTTGAAGCCGCTGGAACTGGGGCCGTTTTCTTTGCGGGCATGGCCTCTTTGGTATACCGGAGCTTCCGAGGATCCGTTCTGGGCGTTGTTTTCGCAGGTGAGCTGTGTGATTTCTGTTGGTTTGTTTGCCGCAAATTTCTGGTTTGTTCTGGCGGGACTCGGTGTATGTGTGAAAAACCGTCAGTGGGGGCTTTTGCCATCGGCCTTGCTGATGCCGCTCTATTGGGTTTTGATTTCTCTTGCGGCGTGGAAAGGGGTGTTGCAGTTGGTGACCAAGCCTTTTTATTGGGAAAAGACCCGGCACGGGTTGACGAAAAAAAGCAAACAATAAATCATTTCCCTGTGGAAATTGCGGACAGTTGAATTTATATTACAACGGAGTTTAAAAATAAAGGAAACGGAGATGCAGAACAGAATGAATAAATCACTCCTTCCCCAGTTTACATTGATCGAACTCTTGGTGGTCACCTCACAACTCTGCCGTGATTTTTTCAGAGGCTTTATTTGTACGGATCAGTACGGATGTGTACGGAAACATACGGAGAGTGCCGCTCACAAAAATACGTTGCATCATACTTGCAAAGCAAGTGCTTCATTTTTGCCGCAGGCAAACGCTTCATGCAGCAACGCTGCGCTTCACACGGCGGAGCCGTGCTTCATTCGATCAGCGTTCACGCTGATCGAACAATTTTGTCCAAAGAGCATAACCTTACGCCCGCAAGGGCGCACTTCATACGG
>JAFTIA010000066.1 GCA_017457105.1 Lentisphaeria bacterium
ACCTTTTGGAAAAGGTTCTTTCCTTCCCCCCCTGCACCCCCTCCATCCTTTTCCAAAACTTTTTATGTTCGCTTTTTCATTTTGCGCTTCACGCAAAAATGAAAAAGCGGGACATCTGTTTTGAAAATGAAGAAGTGCAGAAGGGAAATACAAAGACCTGTTTGCTTTCGGGGATGTTGAGCGTTTGCACGGTAACACTGGTGGATTTTAGGCACATATTATGCAAGGATCAGGAGGTTCCGGAGCGAAGCGGCCCTGCCGCAGGTCCGGCGCAACGGAGACACTGTAACGCTGACCTGGCCGGACGGCAGTGTAAAGAACATCCGTTTCAACGGTGACGATGCGGAACTGGTAAAATAAATCCAACTTCCGTTTCCGGAAAACTTACAGGCACATGACTTTTGCAGTCATGTGCCTTTTTTTATGCAGTGGACTGAACAAAGACTGATTTTTCTATATAGGATCCCATGTTGAGATTTGGCTCATTTTTGGTTCACTTTGAGCTATGAATTTTCTGCAATCCAATTGACTTTTCTGCAGTTTCTTCCTATAATAATTTCAGCATTTAATACGGGAGCATAATAGAGAGAGAACATGAAGAAACCGCAGAAAGCCACCGCGCTGATCGACTATATTTCCATGCAGGTCGCTGCCGGATTGTATCCGGTCGGTTCCCGGCTGCCGTCGGTCCGCCGTCTGGCGATGAAGTTTGCTTTGAGTTACGGAACCACCCGGCGGGGGATCGGATTTCTGGTGGAAAAGGGTGTTTTACAGAACCGGGACGGCAAATTTTGCGTTGCTCCCATAGAGCCGGATACCCGGGGGCGCAAATGTATTTCCGTTTTTCTGCATCCGCATGTTCTGGAAAACGGTAAAGGGATGATCCATACCGCTTTTGCTCAAATGCAGGAACTTGCCGAGGAACACAATCTTCAGTTTGCCGTTTTTGCGGTGCCGGAATATGAGGTCTCGGAACAGCTGATTCTGGAAAAAAGCAAGGGCTCTTACGGGATCGTTCTGCTTTCGGAATATGATAATCACCTGACATCGTTGAATACACATCTTCCGGTGGTGGGGACACTGTGCCATCATTCTCTTGGCGGTGTGGTTTCCACGGTGAATCTGGATCCGGTAACGGCGGCAGGGCAGGCGGTGGATTTCTTTTTGCAGAGAAAAATCAATCAGGTGGCGATCGCTACGGCTACAGCCCCTGTTTATCTCTGGCGCGGCGATGTTTTTGAATCCATGTTCCGCCGGGCAGGAGGTTCTGTAAAATGGTATTACGGCTGGGATCAGGAATGGGTCCCCGCGGCCGGAGAAGGAATTCTCTTTACTTCCGACTTTCTGGCCGAAAGTCAGATCCTCAAAATGGAGAAGCTGGGCGTGGATTTGACCGGCTATCCGATTTTATCCATGGACGGCCGGAGAACGCTGATGCCCGGCAGTCCCTCTTTCCCCACGATCGCCTGCGATTGGGCACAAATCGGGCGGGCACTGTTCCGGGAAATCGTTCTGCAGAGCCGCTGCCCGGAACGGGTTTCACAGCATATTTATATTGAGGGAAAATTGCACCCTTGACAATAATCAACAGGTTTTAAAAAGGAGTCTGCTATGAGAGAAGTGAAAAGTTGCAAAGTTCATTTTACGCTGATCGAACTGTTGGTCGTAATTGCGATCATCGCCATTCTGGCATCGATGCTTTTGCCTGCACTGAATCAGTCGCGGGAAACGGCACGGAAAGGGGCTTGTCAGGGGAATCTGAAACAACTTGGAACGGCGGTCGCCATGTATTGTGATGACTACAACCGTTTCCCCCTTCTGCAGGACGGGAGTACCAGCGGCTACAAATATTTGTATAACTTTGCCCGCTGGAAAAGAATGCTGGCGCCTTATGCCGGTGTCAGCATCGATGTCGGGCTGGAAGCAAGCAATAAGCCGGATCCGGTGGTTTCAACCGGTGTTTTCCGTTGTCCTTCGTGGGCCAATGAAAAAATGGTGAAACCTCTTCCTGCCAACAGCTTGCAGCACGGTGGCGGTTATGGTTGGAATCACGGGGCACAGGGCGAAGCTTATGGTCTGGGGACCAAAACGCACAAGGCACCGGGCTCCGTTTATAAACCCAGTGAAACGATTGCCATTGCGGATTCCTCGGATATTGCTACGGGCAACGGCGAAAAGGCCGCATTATATTACAAGGACACTGAAGCGAGCGGCAAAGTCGTGGGCGATCGTCATTCCAACGGGATCAACGCTGCCTGGGTGGATGGTCATGTAAGTTATCTGACCCGGGGCGAATTTCTTACCGGCGGCGGCACATGGGGCGGCAACTGGAAGATGATGTATTTCCTCCGGAGCGATCAAAAGTAAGTTTGTATTCCATTCGTATTTTGTTTGTATTCTATGAACGGCAGGCTCCTGCCGTTCAAAATCAATTATTCCGGGTGCTGAATGAAAAAGTTGATTTGTTTTTTTATTTCTGTTGTTTGTTTCTGTCTTTTTGCAGCGGTGGATGCCGCTTCATTTCCGGAAGATCCGGATTGGATCCGGAAGATCCGGAAGGATCATCCCCGCATGATTTTTTCGGCCGATAATCTTCCGGCTCTGCGGGAACGGGCCGGAACGGTATGCCGCAAGGAATTTGAGGAGCTGAAGAAGACGGTGGATGCTTTGCCGGATGTGCCGGTCCATGCGTGGTCTTCCACCGATACCGTTCAGCTGCCGGATGGCAGGATCAAGCCGAAATTTGCCTCCAGCCGGGCCTATAAAATGGTTCAGACAGACGGCGCATTTCAGGCGAATCAGGCCGCATTGGTCTATCTGATCACCGGGGATAAAAAGTACGCCAGGATCGCGCAGACGTATCTGCTCCACTCTCTGAAAGTATTGCAGATCTCCGAACAGTACGGGCAATGGGCGGACTGGCAGGGGAATTTCCGGATCAACCAGCTCCTTGCGTATGACTGGATCTGCAATACCCTGACACTGGAGGAACGGCGGGCCATTCTTCTGCCCATTCTGGAATATTTGCAGAAATCCCGGAAAGGCGGCAAATTTACGTTCCGCCGTTCACCGGCTTCTCCCACCAACGGGAACTACGGGGAGGACAGTCTGCTGCTTTTTGCCGGACTTGCCGCATACGGGGACGGCATCAACGATGTCATGGCAGAAGAAATGCTCCGGCACGGCGTCAAACTTTTTGTGGACATGCTGGATTACCGGGAAAAACTTTCTGCCGGATCCGGGCTGCTGGCTTCGCTTGCGGTGACTTACAGCTTCGGGCCTTATCCTTACGCCTCTTTCTTTTTCTTTCACCTCTGGCGATCCGCATTCGGCGAAAATGTGGCGGGACGCTGGATGCAGATGTGCGATTTCCCCAACTGGTTTGACTTTGCAGCAATAGACATCAATGACAGGGGCTATTTCCTCTTTCACGGTTTCGGGGATGTGATGCACCTGCAGAACCGTCATTCTGCGGATACGGTTTATACCCACATGGCGCAAGTGATCCATTTTTACGGCAAAGACTATCCGGAACGGGTTCAGTCCGCCTGGGGGACCCTGCAGCGGCTCCCGGCACGGATCAGTAAATTTGTGACGATCTATCCCTTCATGCCCTTCGCACTTACCGGATTCGATCCGGCGGAGATCCGGAAGGTGAAGGTGTCTCCGGCTGCCGCCAAACGTTATTTTTATAATTCCGGTGTGGGGCTCCTGCTGATGCGGTCCGGTGTCGGCAAAATGGATACCTTTGCCGGCTTCCGTTTCGGCGGGGATCGGGATGAACATCAGCACTATGATGAATTGAGTTTTGTTATTTACAAAAATGGATTCCTTGCCCTGGATGGCGGTACCCGCTGTAATGCGTCGCACCACAATATGTATGCCGCCCAGACCGTGGCACATAACAGCATCCTGATCCATCAGGAAAAAGAACCCATTGCCCCCTTCTGGCGGCCGTGGGGGGTAAAAAATCCGACGGAACCGGTCTATTCCCATGGCGGGCAGTTCCGGCACAAGGGCGGCAGGGCACTGGCTTTGCAGAGTACAGAAGACTTCATTTACGCCGCCGGGGACGGTACGGGCTATTACCGCCCGGAAAAGAGCAAAGAGGTCATCCGCCAGTTTGTCTATATCAAGCCGGATATCTTTGTGATCTTCGACCGGGTGGAATCTGTAAAGCCGGAACAGAAAAAGGAATTGATTTTCCACGCTCAGAAAGAGCCGGTCAGACTTGCTCCGGACGAATGGCGTTTTGAGAATGGCGGCGTTCTTTACTTCAAAACGCTTCTGCCGGAAAAGGCGGATATCCAGTTTGAGGGCGGTCCCGGAAAGGAATTTCTGGCATCGGGGCGCAACTGGATGCCGGAAGGCGGGGAAAAGTGGGACCGCATGTATCAGCTTGCCGGAAAATGGGTGGTGAAAGTTGCTCATCCGGACTCTGCAAAATTGCGGAACGAGTATCTCCATGTTTTGCGGGCAGGGGCGGACAAGTCTGTAAAAAACATTGCTGCAAGTTGCGAAAAAAGGGAAGACAAGGTCCTTGTCCGGCTGACGGATGATAACAATGTCCGCTGGGTTCTCACCTTCAACCGTACCGGTACGCCGGGGCTTCAGGTGCAGAAAATGCGGCAGGACGGCACCGTTCTGCTGGATAAGGCCCTGCCCAATCAGGTGGAATAACCGGTTTTCGGCAGAAAAGCTTCCGGCGGCATCTGGTATTCCTGACGGGGGATGCTATATTACCTTGGAAATAACAGGGAGAGTGTGCCGATGAAAGAATGTCTTACTCTGCTGAATATAGCCCCTCTGCTGCCGGGGCATGAAGCGGAGGTCGCCGGGGATATCCTCCGGATGTATGAAACCGGGGTGATTACAGAAAATGCCTTTATCATGTCCCTTGTCCCCGAGGGGGATCCTCCGGCCGACAAGGGGCGGATTTTAGGCGACCTTTTTCTTTCTCACCGGGCGGCTCTGGGCAAAACGGAGATGCCGGTGGGGATTCTGCTGCAATCCACCATGGGGCACGGCTGGGTACCTTCCGCCCGGAGTGGATTTCAAACACTGATCGAGGGGAACGGGAATAAGCCGTACATTTTCTGCCCATTGGATGAGGGATTTCAGGAATATATTTATCATACTGTTGCCGCTCTTGCAAAACTGAAACCGGATTTCTTCATGCTGGATGATGATACCCGGCTGATCACCGGCCGCGACGGCTGTTTCTGCCCCTTGCATGTGGCGCAGTTTAACCGGGAAAACGGCACCTCTTACGACGGGATTTCTCTCCCGAAGGCGATCAATGAAGACCGCGGACTTGCTGCGGCATACGATGACCTTTTGAAACGCTCTGTATTGCAGCATGCCCGTACGATTCGCCGGGCCATTGACAGTGTGGACCCGGATCTGCACTGTTCTTTCTGTTTGTGTGCCCATGATGTGCGTCACGCTCCGGAAATGGCGGCAGTGCTGGCCGCCCCCGGGAAGCCTGTGACCATCCGTATCAATCATGGTCTTTATCTGCACGACTCCCTGCGGGATCTCCCCGGGTGGCTTTGGATAACGGAGTGCCAGCTGCATGTTTTGGGGCCGGAGGTCCGGGTATTTTCCGAGCCGGACACCTGCCCGCATAACAATTACTCCACCAGTGCCGCCATGCTGCACTTTCACATGGTCAACTCTATGCTTTCCGGCTGTAAAGGCGGCAAAATGTGGCTGAGCCGCACTGCCGTTCCGGAGCCCGCCAGCGGCATGCGGTATCGCCGGAAACTTGCTGAAAACCGGGGGTTTTATGAAACAGCGGCCAACCTTTCCCCGGCATGGGGCGGCGTGACCGGTCTGGTACCGGGACGGGATTTTTTGAATTTCCCGATGCAGGAACTGGGGAAGCCTGTTCCCGGAGCGGTGCGTCAGCCAAAGCATGAAGTGCGTGATTTGAATTGGAATGTAAAAGTTTTCGGCAGAATGGGGTATCCGGTTCGTTTTGCATCCGCTTCTGAATTGCATGATGGGGATGTGGCGGCGCTGACCGGGAGTGATTGTGCATTTTTGAGCGATGCAGAACTGGCGGCAGTTTTTGCACGATGTCATGTTTTGCTGGATGGAGCAGCGGCGGAGACCGTGGTCAGGTGCGGTTTCACTGCAGAAACCGGATTGACCGGGGCGGAGGAGATCCGCGGGAAAAGCGTTGCTCTGGAAACCTTCCCTGACGGCCGATATATTGCCGGGCAGACCCGGATGTTTCATCTGATCGCCTCCGATGCCTGCGAAGAACTTTCCCAATTGTGGCACAAGGATTTCCGTTATTCCCCGGAAAAAAGTTATATCGGCCCCGGAGCTGTGCGTTTTATCAATGCCGCCGGGCACACGGTGATTTCCACCGCGTGTTCTGTGCAGGAACAGGGGCACGGGGCGTTCGGGATGATGAACGAGACCCGGAAGGCCGTTTTGCGGGAATGGCTGGATGATCTTTCGCCGCTCCGGTGGTTTATTCCGGGCGATGATGAGGTGCTTTTCCGGTACGGTACAGCGGATGGGGCGGATATCCTTGCAGTGACGGATCTTTCTCTGGATGATATGCCGCAAATCTCTCTGGCAGGGCAGGCGGCCGCCACGGTGGAAAAGGTGGAATTTCTGCAGCCGGACGGCAGCTGGAAACCCTGTCGTTTTGACCGGGTGGAGGATGGGGTGACCATCCACCTCTGCTGCCGCCCTCTGCATACACAGATCCTGCGGGTTCGCCGTGGATAAAAATCTGCAAAAAACTCTTTTCTTCCTGCCAAAATCATTTGCAAGTGCAGAAAAAAACTGTATTTTATGACACAGGCTCAAAAGGTGTGCAGAAAGGAGTGGAAAATGGAGATTTTGACAAAAACCGGAGAATTGCTGTCCCAGGCGCAGAGCGTGTATCTGTTTCTGGCGGTTCTGGGGTCTGTATTTTTTGTTTTCCAGCTGATCACCACATTGCTCGGCGGTTTTGGCGGGCATGATTTTGACGATGGCTCCTTTGAACTCCATGACCACGATGTGATGGATCTTTTCGGGCTGAAACTGGTTTCCATCAAGAGTTTGATCTCCTTTGTGACCTTTTTCGGCTGGGCGGGATTTTTCTGGGGGGATCGCGGCTGGAGCGGATTTTTTCTGGCGTTCGGCTGCGGGTTCCTGATGATGTTTCTTACGGCACTTTCCGTTTGGATCCTGCTGAAACTTCAGCAGTCCGGGACGGTAGGTGCCAAGGATTGCGTGGGCTGTTCCGGCACGGTGTACCTGGCGATCCCGGCGGGGCGTCAACCCGGAGGGCAGGTCACGATCACGCTCCCCGGCGGGACGAGGCAGTCCAAAGCTCTGGCGGATGAAGCCATTGCAAGGGGGGAAGCCGTGATCGTCCGTGAAGCACTGGGGTCGGACTTGTTTCTGGTGGAAAAAGCTGGCGAATAAAACCTTTACCAAAGAAAGGAATGGAATCAATGGGAATTGTGATCGTTGCAATTGCGGCAGGTTTGTCGCTCCTGATCCTCTTTATGGCGTGGATCAACTGGTACCGCAAATGTCCGTCGGACCGGATCATGGTCATTTACGGGCGCACCGGTTTGAGTGACGGCCGTCAGAAACCGGCCTTGTGCATCCACGGCGGCGCCAAATTTGTGTGGCCCGTGTTTCAGGATTACGGATATATTTCTCTGCGCCCCATGCAGATCGAGGTCAATCTGAACAACGCTCTCTGTCAGCAGAACATCCGTATCAATGTTCCCAGCGTGTTTACGGTGGGTGTCAGCACCAAGCCGGAGATCATGGGGAACGCCGCCGAGCGTCTGCTGGGCCAGCCCCCGGATGCCATTGCGGAACTGGCGAAAGACATTATTTTCGGTCAGCTCCGTCTGGTGATCGCCTCCATGACCATTGAAGCCATCAATGCGGACCGTGAAACCTTCCTCCGTGCCGTGGAAGATAACGTGACCGAAGAATTGAAGAAGATCGGTCTGGATCTTTTGAACGTGAATGTGACCGATATCACCGATGAATCCGGCTATATCGAAGCCATCGGGAAACGGGCCGCCGCCGAAGCCATCAACCGGGCGAAGATCGACGTTGCCGAAGAAGAACGGAAGGGGAGCATCGGTGCCGCCGAAGCCGATAAGCAGATGCGTGTAGCCGTTTCCATGGCAAATGCCGAAGCCGCCGCCGGGGAAGCGGATGCAGACCGTGACCGCCGTATCAAGGTCCGTCAGGCAGAGGCCGCCGCCGTGACCGGCGAAGCCGATGCGGAACGGGATCAGCGTATTGCCGTGAAGCAGGCGGAAGCCCAGGCTGTGGCGGGTGAAGCGGATGCGGACCGTGACCGCCGTATCGCCGTCAAGCAGGCGGATGCTGTTGCCACCCAGGGGGAAAACCTTTCCGCCATTGAAATTGCCAAATCCAATGCCGCCCGTGCGGAACAGGAAGCGGAAGCCTACCGCAAAGCCGAAGCCGCCCGCAAGGTGGCGGATGCCCAGATCGAGCAATCCCGCTACATGGCGGAAGCCGAAGCGCAGAAGGCCCGCGCCGCCATGGAAACCGAGCGTCAGCGTGCCGAAGTGATCGTGCAGGCGGAGATCGAACGGCAGAAGATCGAGATCGCCGCCGAAGCGGAGGCTGAACGCCGCCGCCGGGAAGCCAAGGGTGAAGCCGATGCCATTTTTGCCAAACTGGAAGCCGAAGCCCGTGGTAATTTTGAGATCCTCAACTCCAAGGCCAATGGTTACCGTGCCATTGTGGATGCCTGTGCCAATGCGGATGCCGCAAGCAAGCTCCTGCTCATTGAAAAATTGCAGGACATCGTGGCACTTCAGACCGAAGCCATCAAGAATATCCGGATCGACAAAGTTACCGTCTGGGATGGCGGAAGCAATCGCAATGGCAAGACATCCACTGCCGACTTTTTGAGCGGCATGGTTCAGAGTTTGCCGCCGCTGCAGTCGGTGGCGCAGATGGCCGGGATCGAATTGCCGGATTATCTGGGGAAAGTCACTCCGGCGGAAGACGCCGTAAAAGAAGAAAAGGAATAAAAAAATGGTTGTACTCAAAACATCTCTCGGGGATATCCGGATCGAATTGGACGAAAAGGCTGCCCCCATTACGGTAGCCAACTTTCTGCAGTATGTGCGGGATGGCTTTTATAACGGAACGATCTTTCACCGTGTGATCGACGGGTTTATGATCCAGGGTGGCGGCTTTGATGAAAATTTCAAGCAGAAAGCCACCCGGGAACCCATCAAGAACGAGGCCGCCAATCAGGTATCCAACAAGCGCGGCACCATTGCCATGGCCCGGACGCAGGTGGTGGATTCTGCAACGGCTCAGTTCTTTATCAATGTGGCAGACAATGATTTTCTGGATTTCCGTGCACCGACGATGCAGCATTTCGGTTATTGCGTGTTCGGCAAAGTGGTTGAAGGCATGGATGTGGTGGACAAGATCCGCCAGGTCAAGACCGGCAGCCGGGGCATGCACAGCGATGTTCCGAAAGAAAATGTGGTGATCATCGAGGCTGTCGAGGAATAAGTTTATCATGGTGGAAATCACAGAACTGGATCTTTGCCGGGATTTTCCCGCGCCGGATTTTCCGGTGGAGAAGATCCCGGAGGAAGAGTGGCGCAATGGCTTGATCGTCCGTATGCCCAACTGGCTGGGGGATGCGGTTATGGCGCTTCCGGCTCTGTGGCAGCTGAAAAAGATCCTGCCGGAAAACTGCGCTCTGGGGGTGGTTGCCCCGGCGGGACAGCGGGCGTTTTATCACTCGCTTCCCTGGCTGGATGTCTTGATCCCGCTGGTGGATCTGCACCGGCACTGGCGGAAGGATACCCGCCGGAAGATCCGGCGGATCAAGTTCGGTGCGGGACTGCTTTTCAATAATTCTTTGCGGGACACCATTGAAATGCGTCTGTGCGGAGTATCACCGCTTTTTGGTACGGCGGCCCGTTGCCGTGGAATTTTTTTGAAACGCTCTTTCCACTTTGTGCCGCCCAAAGCAGGGCGGTTGCGGAAGTGTCATCATACCAATTGTTATCTGGCAGAAGCCTACGCGCTGGGGGCCCCCCGGTGGGATGGCACGCTTCCGGAGATCCGCATTGCACAGGATCTGGTGCAGATGCCTGCGGAAGTGCGGGATCTTTGCAGCCACCCGAAAATGCTGATACTGGGTGCCGGGGCGGCGTATGGTGCGGCAAAACGCTGGAGCAGTGAGTCTTATAACGCTGTGGCGGCGGATTGGATTTCCAAAGGCGGCATTGTGGTTGCGGTGGGCGGTCCTTCGGAGAAGCCCATCGGGGAGGAGATCGGGCATGGGCTGGACCCCCGGAAATATTATAACATGATGGGGAAAACAGACTTGTTTGCCCTGATGCACCTTCTGAAATCGGCGGCGGCAGCGGTGGCAAACGATAGCGGCGTGATGCATCTTACAGCGGCACTCGGGACACCGGGGGTGGCAGTATTCGGTTCTACGGATCACACTTCCACGGGGCCCATATCGAGTTCATGGAAACTGGTTTGTACGGATCAGCCCTGTTCTCCCTGTTTCTGCCGGACTTGCCCGAAAAAGGATCCCAAATGTATGAAACGCATTGAGCCGCAGACGGTGATCCGTGCATTGGGAATGTTGCGGATAAAAGGTGTTCCGGGAGAGGAAAAATGATTGGAAACTGTATTTTATGGCTTTTGCTGACGGCACCTTTGCTGGTTGCCGTGGAAAATATGGAAGTAACGGGGAGCCGGGTGAATATCCGGAAAAGTCCTTCTACCAAAGGTGCTGTGATCGGCTCTGTGAAGGCGGGCGATCAACTTCAGGTAAAAGAAATCAAAGATGGCTGGGCGAGGCTGCACGGGCGGCCGGGGTTCGTTTCCGCCTCTTTTCTGCGGAGTGTACCATTGGATGCTCCTGCAAAAAAGCCCGCTCCTGTTCCGGCAAAGAGGAGTTCTGCTGCGGAAAAGGAAAAATCTGCTCCGGCGAAGAGAGTTGCACCCGGGCAGGTGTTTCCGGATATTCCGGTGGTGCCGGGGAGCAAGCGGGATGTTACTGTGCGCGGAATGCTTTTCCCCGTCAATGGGAGGGGGAATGTGCGTTACGCTCTTTTGAGAGCCGTTGGCGGAAAGTATGCGATCCAGTGTTACATTTATGTTTCGGCAAAGGATGCTGCCAAGTATAAAGAATTTTCGGAAACGGATGTTCAGCTGGTGGGGTACTGGTACAAAGTCCCCGGCTGGAAAACCCCCATCATGCAGGTGCGCCGGCTCAAGGGGTTGTAAAAAAAGCTCTGTACTAAACATAGACTGATATTATGGAGCGCAGACGATCTGGATCGTCAAGCGACGGGTCAAGGGCGGCATCGTGCCGCTGCGGCCGAATGTCGGCTGTCGCTTCGCTCTCGAGCCTCCAAGCCCCTTGCGGGGATTTTCCGCCAGACCGCAGCCCTTAAATGATAAGCACCGGCCCCCTGCGCCAATAAAAAATCAGCCAGTTTACTGGCGATTTTTTCCGGGGCCTTACGGTTCAGCGTAAGAAGTGCGCTGAACCCAGCCTCGC
>JAFTIA010000067.1 GCA_017457105.1 Lentisphaeria bacterium
ACGGCTTGGAGGCGGTCATAACCGAAACGGAGGCGGCAAATGGAAAAAACAATTGAAAGACTGGTCAACGGCAATATCAAGGTGACCATTCCCATCCGACTGAAATACGATGGCTGCAAAACGGTCATCTGTCAGCCGGAGGTGGAACACACAGAACTTGATCCGGAAACCATGTCCCCCTTGCAGAAAGCGGTTATACAAGGTTTCCAGTACCGGGATATGCTGGAATCAGGAAAGGTCGCGACTGTTTCCGAACTGGCACAGAAAGTTAAACAGGAACGCGCTTTCCTCTTCCGGGCATTGAGCCTGGTCAACCTTGCCCCGGACATCATCGAAGCCATCCTCAACAGCAAAGAGCCATCCTCTCTTACATTATCCAAACTCCGCAAAGGCTTCCCCGAAGACTGGACCGAACAGCGGAAAATGTTTGGGATGGAGTGAAAAGTAAAACTTTCTTCAGTTGGCATCTCTGATAATACCAACTGAGGAATAAAAAAATCGCTTTTTTGAGTAGTATTTTTTTTGATTACTTGATTTTTTTCGAATAAGGCAGTATATTACAGCCGGAACTGGTAAGGAGAAATAATATCTTTTTTGTCACAAAAAGGTAATTTTATTTTGTCTTATTCATGGTGAAATATAACAAAAACATAAAACTAAATATAACGACATAGAACACATGATTTGTTTTCTGCAACAAGGGGCATTAAAAAATTGCTGCTATATTGAACTGCGAGATATAGCACGATATGTTCTTGTCAGTGTTGTCATGTTTGTATTATTCCTGTGTGAAGTAGTATTAACGTTCTGCCCCAAATCCGTTATCCAATACCAATACGATGATATTATTAACGCTGTAACTCAAACAACAGTTATGGCGAATTTGTATCACCATATCATGCAAAGTACTTTCTCTCCTAATGGAGGTGCATAATGGGCTTATGTTTTCTTGACCTTTTTGCTGGTGCTGGTGGTCTTTCTGAAGGGTTCATCAGGGCAGGCTATGAACCAATAGCGCATGTTGAAATGGATAATGCGGCGTCATTTACTTTAAAAACGAGAGCCGCATTCCATTGGTTAAAGGGAACAGACCAACTTTCCATCTACTATGATTATCTGACAGGAAAAATTTCTCGCGATAGTTTATACGATGCTATCCCCAAAGAGATTCTGGATACTGTAATCAACAAAGAAATTGGTGAATCATCGCTGAAGGATATCTTTACGCAAATCAATAAGGCATTAAAAAATCGAAAGCTTGATCTTATTATCGGAGGTCCCCCTTGTCAAGCCTATTCACTGGTAGGACGTTCTTCAGATAAAAATAAGATGTTGGAAGATTCCAGATGTTACCTGTTTAGATATTATATCCAGTTTTTGAAAAAATATAGACCAAAGTATTTTGTTTTTGAAAATGTTCTGGGCTTGCTTTCTGCAAAAGATTCTCAAGGAAACAAATACTTTGATGAAATGCAAGAAGCATTTAGACAAGCAGGGTATCAGATAAGTTATAAGCTTATTGCTGCAGATGAATATGGTATTCCACAAAAGCGACAGCGAATAATCATAATTGGGAGACGTGGAAAAACTGTTTTTTCATTTCCGCAGCTACTTAAAACAGAATTGACGGCATCTATATCTGAACTTCTGCAAGATTTACCTAAATTGAATGCAGGAGAAGGTAGTATCCTTGGAAATACTATTTATCAATATGGCAAATGCTCTGCATTAAATACAATGAATATTGCTGCGCCAGGTGCCCCTATTACATTGCATTGTTCACGACCGCAGAAAGATTTTGATTTAGAGATTTATCATTATGTTGCTGACATATGGAGAACAAAAAAAATACGCGTGCCGTATGATATGCTGCCCACACACTTAAAAACACGTACCAACACAACTTGCTTTAAGGATCGTTACAAAGTTGTTGCGGGCGAAGAAAAAGCTTGCCATACAATTATTGCACATATTGCTAAAGATGGACATTATTATATTCATCCTGATGTTGTCCAAAATCGCTCATTGACGCCACGTGAAGCAGCAAGAATTCAAACTTTTCCTGATGATTATTTCTTTGAAACAGTTTCTGGCATTCCAGGACGAGGACCTGCTTTCAAACAAATTGGGAATGCTGTTCCTGTCTTACTGGCCGAACAAATTGCAAAAAAATTATTGGAGGTCTGGAAATGAATAATCCCCAACCTTATTTTAGAACACGAGCACGTATTCTTTGTCAGTTGGGAGAACAGCTGATCAAAAACGAAAGCATTGCTTTGTTGGAATTGATTAAAAATTCTTATGATGCGGATGCAACCATTTGTGATGTTGTGATGGCAAACCCTTCTGATCCAACAAACGCTTCCATTATCATTCGTGATAACGGCGATGGAATGAGTTATGATACAATAATAAATGTGTGGCTTGAAATCGGGACAGACTACAAAGAAAAGCAGTTGTTCAATTCTGAAACAAGGAAGACGGCCAAATTTCATAGAATGCGTTTGGGAGAAAAAGGTATTGGTCGCTTGGGCGTTCATCGCCTCGGACGAGAAATTGAGCTTATAACAAAAACACAAGATTGTCCAGAGGAAGTCATTCTTAAAATAAATTGGGATGTTGCAGAAAAAGCAAAGCTTATCGAGGATATTCCAGTCTCTATTGAAAAACGAAAAGCATCTATATTCAAAAATAACGAAGCTGGAACAATAATAAAAATAACAAAGCTCAGAAATGCGTGGACACGTGGCGGCCTTAGAGAATGTAAACGCTCTATTTCTGCATTAAACTCACCATTTAAAACCTTAGATTCTTTTAAAGCCTCGCTGTATATTGAAGGAAAAGAAAAAAGTTGGGTTGAGGATCTGATGGATTTTGCGGCGGTACAGGATTATGCTTTGTTTCATTTTGATATTACTATGGCTGGAAAAAATATCCAATCCTTCAAATACGAATTTAAACCATGGAGCGTATTGGATAAATTAAAAGAGCGAATCGTTATTTGGGATAAGTCAAATGTTAATTCGAGAATTATTACATTGCAGCGAGACGAACGTGGCAAAAAACAAGAAGCCGAAATTGATCTGGCAAATCCTAATATAGGCGAAGTACGTTTTCAAGGAATTATTTTTGACAGGGATTCAAGAATATTAACTCTTGGAGTTCAAGATAAGGCAGGGTTAAAAGAGTACTTGGATATAAATGGCGGCATAAAGGTATTTCGTGATAATATGCGCATTATGGATTATGGCGAACCTAAAAACGACTGGCTTGATTTAAACAGTCGAAGGGTTAACCGTCCAGGGGTTCATATAAGCAATAATGTCATCATAGGAGCTGTATATTTAGACCGTGAATCCAGCGTCAATTTGACCGAAAAAGCTAATCGGGAAGGTTTTCTTGAAAACGAAGCATATCAAAATCTATATAATGCATTAGAGTTTTGTCTGGAAAGAATCGAAGCAGAACGAACTCTTGATAAAAATTTACTCAGAAAACACTACGGTCCTCAAGAAAGTTCGGCTCCCGTTACGACATCAATTGCCGAGTTAAAAGATATTATCGACTCTTCCGTAAAGGAAGAAAATATTAAAAGCAAGATGATTACATGTCTCAATCGAATAGAAAGTGACTATGAATCAATTACGGAATCATTACTGAAAAGTGCTGGTGCTGGGCTAAATTTGATCGTTGTTATCCATCAGATGGAAAAAATACTCAAAGATGTTCAATCTATGATAAAACAAAAAGCCAAGGTCAACCTTATTGAAGAGCGTGTTGCAGACTTGACAAATCTCGTGGAAGGGTATAGCATACTGGTTCGAAATTCATCAATAAAAGAACGCAACCTTAAAGGAATTGTTAAGCAAGCTATTTTTAACATAAGCTTTCGATTAAGAGCTCACAATATTGAAACAGTCAATGCTTTTGAGAATGCAACTCAGACGGATGCATTGTGTGCTGAAAATCATGTGTTAAATGCTTTGTTAAATATTTTTGATAATTCAATATGGTGGCTAGGGTATTCTCAAACTCAATCTGCAAAAATTTTCATAGATATATCTGCGGAATTCAAAAACTATATTAGTATCGTTATTGCTGACAATGGCCCAGGGTTCACCAAGCCCACAAATGACATCGTAAAACCATTTATATCTGACAAACCAGGCGGAATGGGAATAGGTCTTCACTTAACAGATGAAATAATGAAGGCTCTCGATGGCAAGTTATTGTTCCCAGGTACAGATATATTTGAGATTCCAGAAGAATTTCGCAAAGGTGCAATTATCGCTCTTGCGTTCCCAATACAAGGAGAATAACTATGCCTTTGCCCTCTAGCCATAAAATTGTAGTCATAGATGATAAACCAGAAGAAGTTGCTTCACTTATTGGGACTTTAAGTAAGAACGGAATTGGAGTTGTTTATTTTACAGGACGATTAGAACAGCTACCACTAGAACCTCTCTCTGGTATCAGAATTATATTTTCAGATATAGATCTTGTTGAATCAAAGGATAATAAAACTAAGAAAAGTGCACTTTTAGGTGTTTTTCAGAGAGTTATTTCACGTGATAATGGACCATATATTATTGTTTTTTGGACAAAACATTCTGATTTCATTGGCGATATAATAACAGAATGGGGCAAACTGGGGTACTCTCCATTGCAATATCTTTGTATAGAAAAGAGTAGTTGTAAAGATGAAAAAGGCGAGTTTTCTATATCAATGATTGATCAGCATATAAAAGAAAAAGTTGATACTTTCCAGGCTTTTAATTTCTATCTTGAATGGGAAAATGCTTTATTGCATTCTGGAGAAAAATTTATTAACAAATTCCATCAATTAGTACCGACAAATTCAGACTGGTCTAATAACATATACTATTTGTTGTATTCTATGTATAAAGCTGAAACTGGTTCAAATGATACAGAGATTTCGGCGAAAGAAAAATTTTCAATTGCCAGTAGGGTATTCAATAAAAGTTTTAATAATGAGTTAGATTATTATACTTCACAAATAACCGCTCCTGAAGAATTACCTACAACAATAAAAGGTTCTATTTCTCCACAACAAATCATACCTTCTGTAAATAGCTTTCTTGGTATTCACAAGTTACAATCATCCAACATCAATCCTGGAGATGTATTTAAAATAACTGATGATGAGTTAAAAGAAATATTTATAAAACGATTGTTTGCGGGAAGAGAAATTAATTCAAAAGATGTTACTCTAGTAAAATGCATAGTAACTCCATCTTGTGATATTGCCCAAGATAAATTGTTAAAAGATGAAAACAAACGCGGTTTGCATCGAATAGTATGGGCTATTATCTTGGATAGTGCTTTCAAATTTGGAGAAAAAAATTCTCTCTGGTATTATAAGTTTGGCCCATTCAGCTTAGACGGAAAAAATGTCTGTATGCATTTTCACTTTGCAACAGTAAGCATGGATTATTCTGAAAAAAATGAAATGTCACAACCATGGTTTACTATCAAGCAAGAAATTGTCTTTGATATTCAATCAAAAATAGCAAATCATATGAATAGGCTGGGCAACTCGCTTTTGGCGTGAGAAGCAAATAGCTTAGACTGATATACTTTTGCCGCACATTCTATTATCAATACAGTATTTTCTCTACGGAATGCCCAAGCTGATTATATAGATTTATCCCTATTCATGAAAGACTGCGGTTCGAATCTCATCTGGTATGGATTGCGGCTTGGGAAAAACTGGCGGGAATATTGTAATAAACATGCGTTGATTTGTAATAAGTTACGCACTGTGTCAAAAATCGGGGGTGACACGCCTTCGCATAAAGCTACGGCGGTGCAGGCACAGCGATTTTCCGAAAAATCTGAGCAGGTGAGCAACTTTACACGATTTTGGTGTGGACGATAGCTTTCCGGATACTTCATATGGCGGTTTTTGAGGGTAATTTGTGGAGGAGAAAACAAAAAAGCCAGTCGGGGTGATTGGAGTAGATACAAAAAGCATTTCCTTTATTATACAAGCGGCGCAAGACGCTTGTGCTTCATATTTGCGAACAGCAAATGTTTCATAGCGGAACAAAGTGGCTTGCCACGGCGAAATGAAATGAAGACGGGAGCTACTTCGCGGGCGGCGCAAGCCGACCTCTTCACAAGCGACTGCAAGGAGCGACTTCATCCACCTTCGCCCAAGGCTACGGTGGACAAACAAGCAAGGCGAAACGGTTATTCAGTGAAGAGCGGCTGTCGCCGCGTGAAGATGTGAAGTTGAGCCTGACGGCTCGGAGAAGTGAAGCCTTCCGTCTTCGCCCTTACGGGCTACGCCGTGACAAGTGCGGCTTCGTTATTTTTTTGCCTTTGAAAAAAAGGCAAAAAAATGGTGGCGGGACCCGGAATCGAACCGGGGACACAAGGATTTTCAGTCCTTTGCTCTACCGACTGAGCTATCCCACCACTCGTGAGGATTTGACTCGAGCTTAACCTCGTTCGTCGCATCATGCCATATAATAAACCACATTTTTTCATTTTGTCAAGCCAGTTTTGTGTTTTTTTTTCGATTTTTTTTAAAAATTTTCCAAATTTTCCATATTCCTGGTCCTTTTACTATTGAAAACAATGTTTCTTATATTATATTTCTCCAATAGAACCCCAATAAATCAACAAGGAGGATCCTATGAAAAAATTTTGTCTGGCTCTGATTGCAGTTTTCTGCATCGGTGCCCTCTGGGCTAATGAAGCTCCCGCTCAATCCCAGGCCGCTCCCGCTAATCAAACATCCGAAAACTGGACCATTCTCCAACTGGGCTTCCTCCCCGGTGCCCCTACGGATATGCTTACGGATCCTGTTTACGGCGTCAAAATCGGGGCACCCATCTCCATCGGAGCTCCCGTTTGGGGAGTGGAAGCCTCTGTCCTTTACTCCGGAAGTGAAGATGTCAACGGGATTCAGTGCTCCCTTGTTTACAGCGAAGCCAAAAACCTCAACGGACTTCAATTCTCCATCGTCAATTTCGTTCAAAACTGCTGCGGTATCCAGATCGGAGTTATCAACTCCGCTAAAGATAAAACCATCCAGCTCGGCCTTATCAACCACATTGAAAACGGCCCCCTCCCCTGGAGCATCATTTTCAACTGCAACCTCTAACAGGACAAGGATATTTCCATCATGAAAAAATTTCTTCTTTTGGCTCTTGCCATTTCTTCTGCCATCTCCGTTGCTGCCGCTCCGGCTGCAAAATGTTCCACACCCCAGCCCGATCCGCTGGATAAGTGGACCTTTTTCTCTGTCGGCATTTTCCCCGGCATCCCGGCTGCCAATCGTACTTCCAACGTTTACGGTATTCGCAGCGGATGGCCCATTTGTAACGGGTACGGCCGGGTTTTCGGTATTGAAGCAAGCTGGCTTTTCTCCGGCACAGCTTACATGCACGGTATTCAGGCAAGCTGGGTAAGCTGCTGGAACAAGGAATTCAACGGCATTGAAGCCGCTTTCGTTTATACCGGCAATGAAATCGGCGGCAATGGCATTCAGGCCACGCTTGGCGTTGCCATGGCTGGCGACATTCAGGGTCTTCAGGCAAGTGCGCTGAATATTTCCGGTGATATCACCGGCTTGCAGGCAGCCGCCACAGTCAATGTGAGCGACAACATCACCGGTTTCCAGACCTCCGTGATCACCAATGTTGCCAAGAACATCATTGGCGCCCAAGCGGCGGCGGTCAACAAGGCGGATGAGCTGACCGGTGTCCAGTTCGGCATTGTCAATGTAGCAAAGTCCGGCGGCGTCCAGTTCGGGCTTATCAACTATATCAAGGATTCTGCCATCCCCTTCTTCCCCATTGTGAACATTTATTTCTAAAAGTTCATCTTACATTAAAAATATGCACCGTCCAGCCGGGCGGTGCTTTTTTTGTATAAAGCGAACCGGATCGCATAACTGTTGAATTCAAGAAGAATCTCATCAAAATAAATCTTGAAAAAATTTCATTTTACGCTACTGTATATTGTAATCATTTTCAACAATATACGAGGTTTTCAGATGAGCAAATTCATTCTGTTTCTGACTCTTTTCCTGACGGTATTTACCCTTTCAGCAGCGGAAAAACAGTCTGACAATATGGACAAAATGGTTCAGATTTTTCCGGAAAACATCAAATGTATCGCCATTCTTTCCCCGGCAAGCCGTCCCAATGAAAAAACCATCCGGAAAGGCATTGCCATGCTGGAAAAAGCTGGAATCAAGGTCAAACTGATGCCCCACAGCTTCAATGGAGAGCCCGGAAAAACCTATACCTGCGCCCCGCTTCAAGACCGTCTTGCGGACTGGAATGCCGCAGTCAATGACCCGGAAGTGGACATGATCATTCCCACCCGGGGCGGCACTGGCGCGCAAGATTTGGTAAAACTGATCGATTGGAAAAAATTCAAGGAACGCGATCTGCCCCTGATGGGCTTCAGCAACATTACCTGCATCACCTCCGCCATGGATCACCATAAGGCAGGCCGCCCCATTGCCGGCCCCAATATCGGCCGCCTTGTCTCCGCCACGCCCGGGGCCCTGCAACACCTGAAAGCGGTTCTTGCAAAAGGCGCCATCCCGTCCATCCCCCTGATACCTCTGAAAAAAGGTGATGCCCGGGGCAGGATCTATGCCGGACACCTTGCTTTGCTCACCAATAATTACTTGAGCCAATATCCCGCAGACACCAGAGGGCGGGTCATTTTCATAGAATGTGTTGGACGCAACACCAAAATCCTTGACGGTTATTTTCAAAAACTGTTCAAAAAAGGATTTTTTAACCATGCGGCTGCCGTTGTACTGTGCCATTTCAGCCGCCTTTCCGATCCGCAAAACAAAGATAAAATGTTTGAAAGCTGGGCAAAACAGTTGAAATGTCCTGTTTACAAAGGCTACCCTTACGGGCATGAAAACGACAATTATGCCTTGGACTTTGCCCGCACAGCCGTCATTAAAAACGACACTCTTTCCTTTGAATGAGTATCAAAAACTGATAAAAAACACAAAAATATCTAATAAAAATTTGTATTTTTAAAATACCTATGATATATTAGCCATAAAGAGAGGAGTCTTTATGAAAAAATATACCCTTTTTCTGATGTTGCCGGCAATGGCGGCGGCGGTTTTTGTGACCGGCTGTACCACTGCAAATGCGGCAAAAGAACAGAAGAACGCAACTGCACCGGAGTTTCTGCAGGATCTTGACCGGGCAAAAATGCGGGAACAGGCAATGGCTCAAGGAGCCGCCATGCTGACAGCGGTCCAAAACAAGGACTATGCCGGATTTACACAGTATTTCCCGGAAGAAGTCAAGAAAAAATTTACAGTTCAGGCATTCAACCAGTTTGATACTTATATCGGAAAACTGGAAAAATGGGAGTATCTGACAGATATGGTTACTCCCGTGACCACCACTTATCTCTGGAAAACCACTGTTCGCCGGAAAGATTCCAAAGGAAAAGAAATCACGCTGAATATGCTTTTCCAGCTTGCGCTTGCCAAAAAGGACGGGCAATACAAGGTTGTCGGCAGCTGGTTCCGTTAATGATTGAGGTTGGATGATGAACGCATTGACAGAAAAACAAAAAAATATTCTTGATTTTATTGATGACTTTCAGGAAAAGAACGGTGTTCCGCCGACGGTTCAGGAAATTGCCGATCATTTTGCAGTAAAAAGTTCCACCGTTTTTGCCCATTTGCGGGCTCTTCAGCGGAAAAAAGAAATTTCCAGAACCTCCAAAGCCCGCAGTATTTCCTTGCTCAATCATCAGCGGACTCTCTCAAACATGCCCTCCGGGATCTGGACGATCCCCCTTTTGGGGCAAATCTCTGCAGGCGAACCGGCAGAAAGTGTATCTTTGAACGGAGAAGAGTATCAGGTCCCGGCCGGGATCGGCGGCTGTACCGATAAAAACCGGCTATTTGCTCTGCAGGTCAGCGGCGAAAGCATGCGGGATCTGGGAATTTACGCAGGGGACATTGTTGTTGTGCAGCAGTTGGACAGCCTGCCCAGCCCCGGCGATATTGTCGCAGCTGTAATTCCCGGCGGGGAATGTACCGTAAAGAGTTATTTCCCGCATGATCAGCATTCCATTGAACTTCGCCCGGCAAATCCGGATTATCAAGTACAGATCCATCGCAAAGATCAAGTTCAATTTCAAGGAAAAGTAGTAGCACTGCACCGGAAATACTGATTTTTTAAAGAGAAATCCATCATGAATATCAAACAGATTTTTATCACGGTTCTTGCGTGCGGCTTTGCCCTGACGCTGACAGCGGCCGGGCCCGTTGCAAGAAGTGTATGCCTGCTGAAAAGCCCACAGGGATCCGGATCCGGCTTTTTCACCTACCTCCATGAAATGGATGTACTGGTGACCAATAATCATGTGATTCTGGAAATGCCGGATGTAAAAATCCTTGATATCAACGGGAATGTTTATGAATATAGCAAAATCTACTCCTCCCCGGAAAGAGATTTGGCGATTATCCCAATTGACAGAACCAACCATGCAGCCATCCCCAATTTATCCGTAATGAAACGGCCTGATATGCTGCAGCCGAATACTGCCGTAACAGCCTATGGAGACAGTCTTGGCGGCGGTGTCATTACTGCAACCAAGGGGAAATACCTCGGGATCGGACCGGAGATTCTGGAAGTGGATGCCCCTTTTGTTTCCGGAAACAGCGGCGGCCCCATTCTGGAAAATCAAAGCCGCAGAGTTATCGGGGTGGCAACGTTCTGTAAAATCATGCAGTCGACACAGCAAACGGCTTACGGGTCCCGTTTTGAGGCAAAAAAACACCGTCCGGCGATCCGCCGTTTTGCAACCCGTATTGATAATATTTCCATTGAGGATTTTGAGGAACTGACTGCTGAAAAAGTGCGCAGGGATCAGCTGAATATTCAGGAAATGAATAAAATCCTTCAGGAAATCGCAGAACTGTTTGAAAACCCCTCTCCCCGGAGCAATCCCAAAGAACAGTTGAAAAACATTCTGCAGAAATGGTCCGGACAGTTTCCTGATAAATGGCACTCCGCATACATGAAAAAAGAAGCTGAAAAAAAGCGGGAAATTCTGCTGAAACTCCGTAAATTCCTTTCAGACGAACCAGTGCCTGCCAAAATTACAACCAATGATGCACCCATTCTGGATTCCTGGAAAAAATCCCTGCCGCATGTTAAATTCAGGCGAACTCAAAAAATGATGCAGGAATGTATTTTCTGCAGAGGTAGCGGAAAAGTTTCCAACATCATCCAAAGTGATGATAAGAAAAAGATGAACTCTGTAGAATTTGTAGATTGTATGATTTGCCGGAAGTCCGGTAAAAATATAGTCCGTCTTCCTCAAGTCTATGCCATTTTGCCGATGGATTTCTATCAGGACCTTATAAAAATCATCACACCGGAAGACCTGACATTTTGCGGATTCCAAGTGGGCTCAACAGAACCCCAAATGAATGAGTTTTATAAAGATGCCCGCAGTATCCGCCATGGAGTATTTAACATTTTCCGGGCTCCAGGAAACCACCAGATGCCCAATGCAATAGAAACCCGGCTCTGGTTTATCGGAGCCTTGCTCATGCGGGTGGATGTCTATCTGCCCTCCACAGATCAACAGCAAAAAGATCTGCTGGAAAAAAATTTCCAGAAAGAATACCCGGGCTTGACACAAGCTCAATTCCAGTTGCAAACACTGAATAAATTCGATAAATCAGTTTTACCGCCGGCACAAAACCCCGATGCGGCATCAGAATATATTCAGCGACTCCGGGCTGCCAACATTCAGGATCCCTTCGGGGTTTATTACGCGGATGAACCCCTCTCCAAAGCACCGTCCAAAGCGAACCGCAAGCATAATAACGCCCTGGAGGCCCCATTGAAATTTACAGAAATTTCCTTTATGCATATGCACTTTACAGATTGTCAGCGCTTGATTTATATCCAAAAGAAAAAGTCTTTCGCCGCACCGGACTCCTCCTCCAGCGCAAAACAGCGCAAAAAAGGCTTCCGGAATCAGACGCTGAACCGGTAGCGGATCACCTGCCGATAGGTTTCGCCGGGAGCGAGCCGGATGGACGGATATTCCGGATGGTTCGGAGCATCAATGCACGCCTGCATTTCCAGACAGAATCCGGAAAATTGCGGGTAAGGCTTGCCGCCGGTACCGGTGATGGTGCCATCCAAACCGCCGGAGGTATAGAGCTGCACACAGGGCGCAATTCCTTCCACAGCCAGACGGATCCCCGTCTTGGCACTGTACGCTTCCGCTGCCGTGCGGACAATACCGTCGGACGGCAGATCCAGGAGATAATTATCGTCAAAGCCCTGCGGATGACGGGCAAAAGCCTCTTTGAAGGTCTGCCCCTTGCGGAAATCCATGGGGGTCCCAGCCACATCCAGCCACTTTCCGGTAGGAATCAGGTCTGAAGCCACCTCCTGACACTTTGACCCGTAAATGCGGAGCGACTGATCCAGGAGAGATCCATCCGCTTCCCCGGCAAGATTGAAGTAGTTGTGATTGGTCAGATTGACCACAGTCGGCGCATCGGTCACAGCAGACATCTCCATTTCCAACGCCTGATCCGCCGTAAGCCGGTAAATCACATCCACAGTCAAATTACCGGGATAACCGGCATCGCCATCGGGACTGACAAGCCGCAAGTGCAATTCCGTATCGTCAAAGGAAACCACATCCCAGATCCGGTTATGGAATCCCTGCCCGCCATGAAGCGAGTTCCCCCGTTCATTGGCAAAGACCTTGACTTCACGGCCATCCAGTGTAAAACGGGCTTTGCCGATACGGTTGCCGACACGACCGATCAATGCACCGAAATGCGGCGGAACCACCATGGGATCGGGGTTATAGTAATCCATTGGATCAGCATATCCCATGGCTACATTAACAAGACTGCCATCCTTTGCAGGAACCAGCAATTCCCGGATCACTCCGCCGAAATCACTGATTTTTGCCGTGATCCCGAATCCGGTCAAGGTATAAAGGCGGGCTTCTCCTTCCGGCACCTGCATAAAAATTTCGCTGACAGGCATTTTATCTCCAATACATTAATGTTTTGCAATCTTTTTAAAGGCCAACGCCCCGGTGGGACACGCCTTCACACATTCTCCGCAATCCGCACAGGATGCAGGAAATCCCTGATCAAAAGCTGTTCCGACACATGTCTGGAATCCACGCTTTTGAGCAGACAGCAATGCCACATTCACCACTTCCGCGCAAACCTTTACGCAGACACCGCACTTGATGCACTTCCCGCGATCCTGCAGGATCACCGGATGACGGTTATCAAATGTCATAGTCTGCTTTGCTCCGGTGATCGCATCCGGACGGGCTCCGCAACGGACACTGTGTTCACGCAAGCGGCAGTCATTTTTGTCCGAACAACTGCATTCAATGCACCGAGCCCCCTCCTGCGCCAGTTGTTCCGGCGTCATGGTGAAAGTCACCTCATGGAACGATGTTTTGCGTTCTTCAAGAGGAATACAGGAAAGTTTTTCCCGGGGCCCCGTTTCGCCGGAACCATTCTGGAACACAAGGTCTGCCACCGTAAGATCCTGCCAGCTTCCGCGAGTGACATTCACCGGATTTTCGGCAGGAAACACCTTGCCGGTCAGGGCGTGAACGGCAGCTTCTGCCGCCATTCTGCCGGACTGCAGAGCCTCCACCACCGTTCTGGCTCCGGAAACACAATCCCCTGCCGCAAAAACATTTTCGCCCATTTCTGCGGCAAGATTGCCCCGTTTGTCCACCGGGATTCCGGCAGGAGCCAGAGTGGACTGCCCGATAGCGGCTATCACCGTGTCTGCCACTTCCTCAAATTCACATCCTGCCACCGGAACAGGTTTGCGCCGCCCGGAAGCATCCGGTTCACCCAACTCCATTTTCTGGAAAGTCAGAACCAAACGGCCTTCACTGTTTTTTGCAAGCCGGACAGGAGCGGCAAGATAATGGAACTGCACACCTTCCTCGGCGGCTTCTTCCAACTCCAGCCGTTCCGCAGGCATTTCCGCCTCGGTACGGCGATAGAAACAATGAACTTCACTGCTGCCAAGGCGGACCGCTGTCCGCAAACAGTCCATGGCGGTATTCCCGCCGCCGATCACGATCACCCGCCCCGGTGCAGGAGCGGTATTTCCGTTCATCGCCACATTCCGCAGGAAATCGATCCCCTGCACCGCCAGCTCTTCCCCTTCGCAACGCATCCCGGAGGCACGCCAGCATCCGACAGCCAGGATCACAGCATCATAGGATTTCTTCAGCTCGTCCAGAGAAAGATTTTCGCCCAGTTTCCGCCCGAACTCAAACTGCACACCCAATTGATTGAAGTGCGCCAGTTCCCGGTCCAATACGGCTTTTTTCGGCAAGCGGTATTCCGGAATACCGTAGCGCAGCATCCCGCCAGGCTGGGGCATCATTTCATAAACTGTAACAGCCACCCCTTCCATCCGCAAGTAATACGCGGCAGAAAGACCGGCAGGCCCTGCCCCCACAATGGCAACACGCTTCCCGGTTTCGGCAGGAAGTGTTTCCAGATAATTTTCATATTCCAAATCAGCGGCGGTACGCTTGAATTCGTTGATCGCCACCGGTTCCCCGGTGATATTCCGGCGGCACTCTTTTTCGCAGAACCGGGGACAGACCCGCCCCACACTCATGGGAAGCGGGATCCGTTTCTTGATCACCTGCAAGGCTTCCAGAAAACGCCCTTCTTTCCCCAGCCGGACATATTCCTCCACCTCCGCATGGGCGGGACAAGCCATTTTGCAGGGAGCTTCGCAATCCCCGCAATGCTCGCTCAACAAAAGATCCAATGCAGTTTTCCGCATCTCTTTTACGGCATCCGAACTGACGGCGATTTCCTGCCCGGGGGCGGGACAAGCCGCACAGGACGGCAGAAAACGCCCCGTTTTCACATCCTGTACCACACAGACAAAACAACTGGTGGTTTTGGTGATCCGTTCTTCCCGGCACAGACTCGGGATGTAAATATTTTCCCGCCGGGCGACCTCCAAAATCGTTTCTCCGGGACGGGCTGTGACCTTGCGGCCATCCAGAAAAAATTCAATCATATCCATCTTTTATTCTCCCCGCTTCACCCGGCTGATGGCCTTCTTCGGGCAAACTTCAATACAACTGTTGCACCGGACACACTTGCTGTTATCCACCGCCAGCACATCCTCTCCGGCAATAGCTTCTGCAGGACAGGTTTTTACGCAAAGTTTGCAGTGAATACATTTGGAAAGATCGATCTTCACATCCACCAGTGCCGGACATGCCAGCGCAGTGCAGCTGTGTTCCCGTACATGTTCCAGATATTCATTCCTGAAATACCGCAGTGTGGCAAGCACAGGATTCGGAGCCGTCTGCCCCAAGCCGCAAAGCGAACCGGCACGGACTTTTTTACCCAGATCTTCCAGAAGATCCAGGTCCGATTCCTGCCCCTTGCCTTCGGTGATGCGGCACAAGGTTTCGTACATCCGGGTCGTCCCCACCCGGCAGAAAGTGCATTTCCCGCAACTTTCCCGATGGGTGAAATCCAGAAAATACCGGGCGGTTTCCACCATACAGCGGTGTTTGCCGATCACGATCATACCGCCAGACCCCATAATGGCCCCCAGACTCCGCAAAGAATCATAGTCCACCGGAGTATTAAAGAGTTCCACCGGGATACACCCGCCGGAAGGTCCGCCGGTCTGAACAGCCTTGACTTCATTGGGATCCGCTCCGCCGATGCCGAAAACGATTTCAGCCAGCGTCACCCCCATAGGCACTTCCACCAGACCGGGATATTTCAAATCCCCGGCAAGAGCAAAAAGCTTGGTCCCCTTGCTGCCTTCGCTGCCGACTTTGGCATACTCTGCAGCACCGTCGCGCAGGATCAGCGGCACATTACCGAAAGTTTCCACATTGTTGATCATGGTGGGGTATTTTTTCCAACCGCTGTCCGTGGGGAACGGCGGACGGAAACGGGGCTGACCACGACGGCCTTCCAAAGAGGCGATCAGAGCCGTTTCTTCCCCGCAGACAAATGCACCGGCACCCTCTTTGATCACGATTTCCAGTTCACGGCCGCGGATCACATTCCGCTTCTGCTCATAAACCTGTTTGATGGCAATATTCAGGTGCTTGATGGCAAGCGGGTATTCCGCACGGCAATAGATAAAGAGCCGGGTAGCTCCGGTTGCCGCAGCTGCGATCAGCATCCCTTCCAAGACCTGATGCGGAACACTTTCCATCAGACTCCGGTCCATAAAAGCACCGGGATCCCCTTCGTCCGCATTGCAGATGATGATTTTCTCTTCTGCCTGCTTGGCGGCAAGGAAACTCCACTTGCGGCCGGTGGGGAACCCGCCGCCGCCGCGCCCGCGCAAGCCGGAATCAAGCACTTCCTGAACAACATCTCCGGGAGCCATGCTTAACGCCCGCTCCAAACCTTTATAACCGCCATTGGCAACATAGTCTTCATAGGATACAGGATCCACATGTCCTGCCAGCGCAAGCACTTTCACCAATTCCAGTTTCCGGCGGCCTTCCGGGATCACAAAACGCCCGGTCTCCCCCAGTGCCAGAATATTTTCCACATCAGCAGGTTTGACATGGGAGTAGTAAATACTCCCCTGATCATCCGTCAGCACTTCCACCAGCGGCTCCGCATAACAGTGCCCGATACAGCCGGTTCCCTCCACGGGGATATCTTTTACAGTATTCTGGAACGCTTCCAGCACAGCCCCGGCATTGGCGGCGATACCGCAAGAAGCAGTCCCCACCCGGATTTTTACGATCTTGCTCATTTTGCGGCATACTCCTTCAAAATCCGGGAAACACCCTTGCGGTCCAATTTCCCGTAAACACGCCCGTTGATACTCATTACCGGGGCAAGCGAACAACACCCCAGACATGCCACAACTTCCAGAGAAAAGAGACCATCCTTATCCGTTTCCCCCGGCCCGATCCCCAGTTCGGCACTGATCCACTGCCGGATCTGCGGAGCCCCTTTGATATGACAGGCAGTACCGTCACAAACCGCGATCTTAAAGCGGCCGGGTTTCACCCGCTTGAACTGGGCGTAAAAAGTCAATACCCCTTCCACTTCTGCCGCCGGTATCTGAAAATAGTCAGACACTGCTCGAACAGCATCATCCGATACAAATCCGTACAATCCCTGAACAGCCTGCAAGGCTTTGATAAGATTGCCCGGGTCTTTATCGATTTTTTCAAGAAATCCAAAATTTTCCATAAATCCCTCTTTTCAAAATCTGCATACACATAATATACAGCAAATTACAAAAAAAAACAACTGTCTTTACACACCAAAACCCGTCAAACATTTCTGTCGACGGGTCTGAAGCAAGTTCTCCGGCAGAAGATTTATTTCAGCGTATCCAAGTATCTGAAATACGCTTCTTCATTCATCAAATCGTTCAATTCAGTAAGATCGGCAAGATCGGTCAGTTTGCAGATCCAGCCCTTGTCTTCCGGAGAATCATTCAGCAGCCCCGGTTCATCAAACAGAGCTTCATTCACTTCGCAAACAGTCCCGGTGACCGGAGAAAAAATATCGCTGGTCGCTTTGACAGATTCCACTTCGGCAAGTTTGTCTCCCACATTGCAATCATCATCTTCTTCGGGCAATGCCACAAATGTAATGTCCCCCAGTTCATTGGCGGCATATTCCGAAATCCCGATCACGGCTTCATCGCCGGTAAGTTCAACCCACTCGTGGTCCTCTGTATAGTACTTCATAACATTCCTCCTGATAACGGTACTCAACAGGTACAGTCCTGTATTTTCATTGTTCACGCAGACAATATGTCAATCTTTTGCCTAAAAGTCAAGCAACCTCTGCACATTTTTTATTAAAAAGTCGCAAAAAAACGCTTTTCAGAGCCGGAAACAAGCTATTCCACCGCCGGGCTGAACACCGGAGGCAGGAAGACCTGCTCATCTATCGGCAGATTCAACCGGTTGTAAAAAACCCGGGAACGGCTGCGTTCACTGATCGTTTCTTCCGGAACCATGACCCCCTCATACAAGGCATAGCGATCGACCCGGGTTTCCGACTCCAAAGCAGGAATGCGAATGCGATGCAAGAGATAACTGTCCCGCCCCACGTAAAGGATCAACCGGTAACTGCCCCGGATCTTCGGATGACAAACAAGTTTATAATATTCATTTTCCCCAATGCGGCAAAGAGAAAGATCCACCTTTTTAAAGAGATCCTGATAGGAATCATCCGGATCCCCAAGCCGCTGCATGGTCTTCAACTGCGCCAGCCCCATCCCGACAATGGGAGTAACCTTCCGTTCCGGATAGTTGACTTTCCAGGCACTGTCTCCATTTATAATAATAGCACTGTCCGGCTGATTGTCTTTACGCATCAGCATATTCAACCGGTCAGGAGCAAGGTAACGCACTTCACAAATCTGCTGTTCGCCGGTTTGAATATCCGTCACGATCTGCTTCTGCACATAGGATTTGGCTTTCAGAAAAACACCGTTGGGATCACGGGCCTTCAGCATCTTTTTTTCCAGTTGATCCAGCGTGATATCTGCGGGCCGTTCATCCATCTCCTCTTCCAGAGTGGCGCACCCGGCGGCAGCCAGACAAATCATCCATGCGGAAAACAACACCGTCAGCATCCGCCAGCAAAAAATATTCTTCATTCCATCCCTCACAGGTTTGCTTTGCAGAACTGTACCACAAAAAAAGGGGCTTGTCAAGATTTTTTTTGATTTTTTTTACAAAATCAGCTTGAAATAAAAAATAACGATGCTATTTTATAGAGACGCCAGAGGAATGGTTGGATTTCAAACCTTCTTCAGGATACGGCGGGTTGATAGCTCAGTCGGTAGAGCATCGCCCTTTTAAGGCGGTGGTCCGGGGTTCGAGTCCCCGTCAACCCACCATTTTTTTATGGTACAAGAAAATTTCAATATCAGGAGATCAACAATGAGCAATGTTTGTCATTTCTGCGGCAAGCGCAAGGCCGTCGGCGGCAGCATCACCCGCAAAGGTTTGGCCAAGAAGGCCGGCGGGATCGGTATGCACGTGGTGAAAAATGTGAAGCGGACTTTTGAACCGAACCTGCAGACCGTTCACATCAACGAAAACGGTCAGGTCAAGACCGTCAAGCTTTGCACCGATTGCATCCGCACCGGCAACTACACCAAAGCCTGATCTCTTACGTTTTGACGTATCGAACCCCGGAAATTTTTCCGGGGTTTTCTTTTCTCTGCATCTTATTTTTGAAAGCCCCCGCCCCAATCCATTTCCCGGAGGATACTTTTGATGCAACACCCCGGAAACAAATTGCAGGAACCGGTACTTTATTTTGAAAACGGCGTTCTGCGTGTGGAAAATTGCCATCCGGATCAACTGCCGGAGGCGGCTGCCCGTTTGATCCGCCTGGACCCACGGGGCAATGTTTACCGGGCAAAAGCCAGTGATTATGCTCCTTTATTATTGGAATTGCTGCTTTCCGGCATCCGTGTCCACGATCAGGCAAAAGCATTTCTTCCCATCAACGATCTTGAATTAAAGAAAACACTTGTCCCCCGGCCTCATCAGAAAAAAGCACTGGAATCATGGATCGACGGCGGCAGAAGGGGCATCGCCGCATTACCTACGGGTGCGGGAAAAACCATTCTGGCGGTCATGGCGATCGCCTCTCTTAAACGCCCCACGCTGGTACTGGTTCCCACCATTGATCTTCTTCAACAATGGGCTTCGATTCTGGAACAGTGGTTCCAACGCCCCATCGGCATGTTGGGCGGCGGATCCCATCAGGTGGAAGATCTTACGGTCAGCACTTATGATTCTGCCGTTCTCCAAATGGAATTTATCGGGAACAGATTCGGATTTCTAATCGCCGACGAGTGCCACCATCTTCCCGGCCCTGTGTACCGGGCGGCGGCGGAAATGGCGCTCGCCCCCTTCCGGCTGGGGCTTTCCGCCACGCCGGAATCCGGGGATGCACGGGATCAACTTCTGGAAGAACTGCTGGGCCCCCTGCTCTGCCGGGTGGAAATCGACGAACTGGAAGGCAAATACCTTTCCAAATACCGGACGATCCGTTTGGAGATCCCGCTGGAACCGGACGAGGAAGCGGCGTACCGGGAAAACCGGGCAAAATATATCCAATTTATACGGCGGAACGGGATCACCTTCAGGAACCGGGAGGATTGGGGGCGATTTCTGATGCTCTGCGCCCGCAGACCGGAAGGGAAAGATGTGCTGGATGCCTTTCTGGAACAGCGCAGGATCGCCCGGGGCGGCCGGGCAAAATTCCGTAAAGTTTGGGAACTTTTGAAAAAACATCCGGGAGAACGGACACTGATTTTTACGGCGGACAATGCCGCCGCATACCGGATCGGACGGGAATTCTGTTTGCCGGTGATCACGCACCACACAGGCGCAAAAGAGCGCAAGGATTTTCTGGATGGCTTCAGAAAAGGAACCTATCCGGTTCTGGTGACAAGCAAGGTATTGAATGAAGGGATCGATGTCCCGGAAGCGGCAGTCGGCATCGTCCTCTCCGGTTCAGGCAGTGTACGGGAACATGTTCAGCGGTTGGGAAGAATTCTGCGCCCCGGCGCCGGAAAAGAACAGGCAACACTGTATGAATTGATCAGCGCAGGCACTTCCGAAGAAGGAGTAAGTTCCCGCAGACGGGAACACCGGGCATACCGGATCAAAAGTGAAAAGGGGGCGGAGTCATGCTGACAAAAGAGCATTTACGGCTTCACCGCCGGGCAGACCGGGCTCTGCCGGTCTTTGCGGATACCGCAAACCCGGATCTTCTGGCGGCGGCGGAAAGCGTACTGGCCATTTTCCGCAACGGGGCAACGCATAAAATAACCCGGGGAGAATTGTCAGAGCAGTTGACTGGAGTGACGGCCTCCAGGGATGAAGCGGCGGCTTTTGTCAAACTTGCCGAAGGTCTTTGCACCTTTGCCGACTGTGCAGAATTGGACTATCCAGCCATGCGGGCGGAACTTTTTTCTGTCAGCGGGTTTGCGCTGCAAAATGCGGCCTCGCCGGAGGAACTCCGGGAAAGACTGGCGGAAAATGCCCGGTTTTCCGTTTTTCTTCGGCAGGATATTTATGGGGATCTTCCGGAAAATCAACAACTTGTCAGTTTCCGGGACCTGTCGGCACGGGAATTGCTGGAGCGTTACAATGTGGCTCAAGTACAGGGCTTGCTGATTTACGCCCGAAAATTGCAGATCAGGACGGACAATGCGGATCCGGCAGAGTTGCGACGGCTTTTCAAGTACTTAAAGTTTTTCCGTCTGCTTTCAGAAATCCGGCAGAAAGGACAAACGTCTTATCTTACCATCAGCGGGCCGCTGGAAATTTTTGCCAACACCCGGAAATATGCGCTTCAACTGGCAGCGTTTTTCCCGGCGGTACTGCTTTTGAAAACATGGAAGTTAAACGCTGAAATCGAATGGAAAAGCAGAACTTTGCAGTTAAATCTGGATGAAAAAAGCAAACTCCGCTCCCACTACCGGAATTTTTCTGCTTATGTCCCGGAAGAAATCGCCATGTTCCACAGACTTTTCCGGGAAAAAATCAAAGATTGGACCATTGTGGGCGAAACACCGGTCCTTTCCGGAAATCAGGGCGAAGCCTTTTTCCCTGACTTGAGTTTCCGGGAAGAAACCAGCCGGAAGGTGGTGCATCTGGAACTTTTCCACCGCTGGCACAAGCATCAGCTGGAATCCCGGCTGATCTATCTGGCACAGCACCGTCAAATCCCGCTTCTGCTGGGGATCGACCGGAGCATTGCTGACGAAAATGCGCTGACTGAATATCTGACTGAATATCCGCAATTAACGGACAGACTCTTTTTGTTCAGGGACTTTCCCGGTGTGGATCGGGTGGCAAAATTATTGAGGGAAATGTAACATGCTGGATAAAGAACACTTTCTTGACCATTTGGAAGCTCTGCGCCAAACCATTCTGCGGGGACTGGCGGTTTTTGCAGCACTGCTTATTCCGGCGGCTCTGCTGGTACATCATTTTTTGCCCCTCCTGCTCCGGCATGTAAGCGTGTGGGTTCCCGGATACAAATTTTATTATCTTTCACCGCTTGAACCCTTTTTTATTGAGTTGAAAATGACGCTGGCTGTTGCTTTTTTGCTGGGACTTCCGGTTCATTTTCTGCTTTGGAGCCAATTTCTTGCACCGGCATTGTACCAGCATGAAAAACGATTGATCACGGGATTGCTGGCGGCGGCACTGGGGCTTTTTACTGCGGGCGGAGCACTGGCACTTTTTGGAGTTCTGCCGTTTTTGCTCCGGTTCTCGGCTGGATTTGCCACGGCGGAATGGCAGCCGCTCCTTACATTCAACAGCCTTCTCTCTCTGGCACTCATGCTGATTCTGGGTTTTGGGCTGGTCTTTCAACTCCCCATTGCCATCCTGCTGCTGATCCGGGGCGGCATTCTGCAAACATCAACATTAAAAAAACACCGTCCGGCAGTGCTGGTGGGCATCCTGATCCTGGCGGCGATTTTGACACCGCCGGATGTGATCAGCCAGTGCATGATGGCGATTCCGGCATACCTTTTTTTTGAAATATCCCTTTTGATCGCCTCCCGGCTGGAAAAGCAGAAAAAGGAAGCGGAAGAACCGGAAAACCTCCCGGAAGAACCGGAAGCCCTTCCGGAAGAAACGCCTGCGTCATTCCCGGTCAAACAGGAAAAAAAAGAACCGGCGGCTCCGGATGATTTTACCGTTCCCGGTGTTTACACCCGCCACCGCCGGGGCATACGGCAGGGAAGACCCCGCCGGTACCGCCGGGATTGCTCCCGCCTGCCCTGACTGTTTACCGGACTCTCTTCTCCGCCCAGGCGGGCAGCATTACCTTTGCGCCTTTTTCCAGCCGGACTGTTTCATCCGGCGTAAAGGTAATGACCGATACGCCGTCAGCGGCAACAGATTTGGCAACTTTATATACCCCGTCAACATGATCGGGGAACATCAGCCGCCGCCCGGCTGGGATCGCAGGTGCATTTCCATGATCCCAGGCAACCCTGACGATCCGGGCACCAGAGTCCACTGACAATACTTTGCCGGTAACATTCCGTCCGGCATCCAGCGTTTTGCCGTCTGCGGTAACAGAACCATCTTCACACCACATGTATGCGGCTTTGCCATCCCGGAAGCGGATCATTGCCGTGCGGGCATTCACCTGCAAACCGGGATAATCAGCCAACCGCACCGTCATTCCGGGTTCAGTGCAGTGGATCACCAGATCCACGCCGTCCCCATGGGTAATACGCAATGCAGTGCCGCACCCCTTGGCAACCTTTGCCGGGAGTTGTTCCACCGTAACATTCTGTTCCGGCTTTTGAACTGCGTTCAAGACGGAGGCAAAGAGACTTTCCTTCCCATCATTTTCCGCCATCAGCACATGCAGCGGAACCTGCAAATAGGGATTACGCGTATCCCGCAACCCGGAGCCGACACCGTGATACAGCTTTGCCGGACGGTCAAGAGCCAGGTGCAATGTAGTCCTGATTTGGGGATCAAATTGCCACGCCGCCGGATAAACACCCGCCGGAACAGAAGCAGTTTCCGTATCCTTCAAATATTTCTTTCCGGTTTTCTCCGCAAGATATTCCGGCAGTTCCGCTTTTTGGAACGCCGTACCGGAAGGGGCAAAGAAATCGGGCCCATCCGCATGGAAAGCCAATAAATGCTTTTCGCCGCCCTTTACATAGAAAAAGTCCACCAGATACTGCCGCCCGCCGGGACGGGAAACATTCAGCAAAGTCCGTTCATACCGTTCTGTTTTGCCCGGATAACAATCCGGTGCCGCCGCACGGACCGCCGCAACCTTGCCATCGGTAAAAAGTTCCGCATAGCCGATGGAGGAGCGTGCCTGAACTTCGCCATCCACCACCACCACATTGTGGGACAGCGGAGAAACCAGCCAGGGGCGCAGAGGATGCCACCAGGAGAGATACCCGAGATCACAGGAAACTTCCTGCTTGAAATCACAATAAAGATAGTTCAGCATGGCATCATGCGAATGCCCCGTACTGAAACGGCCGTATGTTAACGCTGCGGCACTTTCTCTGGCAGATGCCGGATGCCGGAGCATTGCCCATCCCGGACCGGGCAGCAGCTGACTTTTTGCCGCAATATCCGGCATATCAGAAACCGGCTTCATATCCGGATCGCGGTACATCAGGCAAACATCGCTGGGCCGCTGGCGGGGGCTGTTATGGATAAAATACGCCGCACGGGCACGGTTTTCCGGCGTGGGATCAATGACGGATTGAAACGTCATCTGCGAAATCGCCGCTCCGCTGTTGGCGGAGGAATCGTTGAAAGCCGCCACCGCTCCGGTGGGCAATACCGCAGGCCCCATGCAGACCAGCACCTGCCCCTGCGACGGGATCAACTTCAAAAGATCGATCTTGTCATACCGGTCATCCCCCTTGTAGGATTCGGGATCGGAATACCCCTGAATAGCGGCCACCAGCTGGATCATGCCTTCATTTGCCATATTGGCATAGGAGGCACTGTTTTCATGCCAGAAGCCGTCACGGTGATACCACTTGTTGATAAAGGAAATATAACCATTCGCCCCTTGCAGGACCCAGTCCATCAATTCATGATCCCCCAGAATGGAGGCACACAAAGCGGAAGCCGTCATGTGATAAGGAATGGCGTTGGAGCAGGAATCCTGCGGGGGGAAAGCGGTCATCAGCCACTTGAATTCCCGGCACAGGCCGTTTTCGATGGCGACTTTGTCTGCATCGGAATAGATCCCGCTGTCCCGGGTCAGAGCGTACGCATTGAAGATCCGTACAAAATTATAGCTGTCATTGAATTTCCACGCACACAGCTTGCCGCCCATGCCCTGTCTTGACTGCCGGGGCGTGGGATATGGCGTGGCCCGGAACTTAACAATATAATTGGGATAAACCTGTGCCAGACGCAGCAGCACTTCCCGAACCCTTTGGGCGTACTCCATTTTTCCCTCAATGGCATAGGCAAAGGCCAGAGAAAACACACTGCCGATCTTTCGGATCTTGGTGTAATTGACGGCTCCGGTAATATGATAATGCGGCCCGTAATTCTCTCCGGAACTGATCTGATCCTTGCCTTTATAACAGCGGATCGTCCGGAGAGAACCATCCCGGTTTTTCACGGTATAGGTGTGGTTTTCCGGATACTTTTCGTTGGGGAAAACCATGCTGCATTTGGAACACCGGATAGACTTCAAATCCGGCAGCAGCCCCCCTTTGCCGGACCATGCAAATTCCGGCGCAGTTCCGCAGTTGGGGCAGAGACATTTGAACCACGCATCTTCTTCCGGAATCATCAGTTTCAACTGTTCCGGAGAGAGTTTCATCCAGAAATCCCCGGCATTTTTGATTCTTTATAACAATTCTGCGCCCATTCGTGACGGCGGATATTTTCTTTGGCACGGGCAATATCCGCGGGCCGGATGGAACCGATATTTCTGGTATCGGCAGGCTTGTCGCTGTAAACAGGAACCGGCGTCCAATGCCGGACAGCGGCACGGGCCCGGATCTCCTGCACAACTTCCGGAGGTTCTTTTTCCAGAACAAAATCCTGCAAACGGAGCCGGATCTCCTGCAGATCCTCCTGGGTGGCGGCCAGAATTTCAATGCGCTCCACCTTGTCCGGCGGATTGCCGGAAGCCACGGAAGATTCCCAAATCAACCCCTTGGCACCGCCATGATAGACGGTAAATTCCCGGCTTGCCCTCTGGGAAAACGGGAAGCTGTGTGCAAACGCACTCCACACCGGTTTGCGGCTGCCCTGATTATACACGCGGATGTAAAAATAAATCAACTGCTTGACGCCCCGCAGCATTTCCGCCTTGAGCCGCAGCTGTTTCCCCCGCCAATCCTGAGGAGCCGGGAGCAAAAGCGAACAGGAAACATAGTAAGACTTGCCGTTCTGTACACTGCTCTTGCCGGAAAGCTCAATAACCGGCTTCTTCAAGTCAACGACCTTCAAATCCCCCTGCTGTTTGCGGGCCTGACGGATCAAAACGCCGCTTTCTGCGGGAACCTTTTCCAGAATAATATCCTGTATCCGGAGCTGAATAGCCTGGTGATCGGCCTGAGTAGCGCCCCAGAATTCGATCCGGTCCACCTTGTCCGGCTGTTCCCCGCTGACGACAGCCCCTTCCCAGCCCATATCAGCGGCACCGCCATGATATACAGTAAATTCCCGGCTGGAACTCCCGGCAAAGGGGCTGTTGAGCGAAAATGCACTCCACACCGGTTTGCGGCTGCCCTGATTATACGCACGGATGTAAAAATAGGTCAACTTTTCCGCACCCTGCAATGCTGCCGCCTTCACCCGGAGTTGTTTCCCCCGGAAATCCTGAGGAGAAGCAAGATACAGAGAGCCGCATACATAATAAGACTTCTTATTCTGCGCACCGCTTTTGCCGGAAAGTTCAATGACCGGCTTTTTCAAATCCAAAACTTTCAATGCCCCCATCTGTTTCCGGGCCTGACGGAACTCCAATGCTTCAGCACTCCCCCCCGCCAACAGGATCCCGGCCAGCAAAATCCAGTAATTTTTCACCTGAAATCTCCTCAATAGCATTATTGCAAAATGCAAAAAGTTCCGCCTTTTATCCCGGGTGGAACTTTTCGTCTGTTATATCAATTATTTTCTGCGGAGCTTATATGTCTTCGTCCCGCCGGTACCGGCAATAATTTTCAATTCGCCCAGCGTTTTCACCTTTTCCGGCACGGAAACGAACCACTCCAGAGGAACAGCACTGCCCCAGTTGTCCATACTGTCCAAATGCCCCATCTGCACGCAGTTGCGGCGGGAAAGAAGGGTCACGCCCTTGGCCAGATGCAGTTCTGCACGGGGCTTGATGAATTTATTCAACCCCTTCCCCACACTGGTGATTCCGGTGGAAAAGACACCGGTATTGGCAACTTCGCCGCGGATACGGTAAACACCGCCGCCCACAGCGGCAACTTCCAAACCGCTGACAGTCACCTCCGGATGCCGTTCCGCCAGTTTCAAAACCGCTTTCTGCGAATTGGCAGAGATGGTTTTCAGCCGCTTCATGGGGTGGTTGCGGAGAACTTTCGGACAGGGCCCGCCGATTTCAATGGGCCCCAGCTGCGGATGATTGAATTTCTTCCACGGAACAAAGGCCTTGGGCATATCCGGATTCTTGTCCTGCCACGCAAGGACATGGCAATATTTATCATCCCAACCGACTTCCATCTGGAAATCCTTGTAAGTTTTATCAAAGCCGAAATACATTTCAGCTTCGTCGCACATCTGCCCCAGTTCCACTTCAAAAGCGTACCACCCCTGATGAAAATAGCCGAAATTATGGAAGTGCCCGCGCAAGTTCAAGTCAGGATCCCCCACATTCCGGTACTGATACACGGGCACCACCGGGAAGTTGAAAATCTCGCCCATTTCATTGGCAAGTTCCTTGTACTGTTTCAGGTCCGCATGGGGGACATCAGCATCCGATCCGGAAGATGGCGCACGCAGAATACGGCGGCCGCCCGTATGATAACTCAATACCTGGAAAATATTCCGGTGGGCAGTCATAAAATCCACCAGCTGGCGGATCTCCGGCTCACTCAAGGGATAATCCCCTGCCCCCCACTGCTGGGGTTCAGGCCGCCAGTCATAGGTCCAGTTCCGGTTCCAATCCACATGCCGCCCGTCCAGAGTCAGCTCCAGCGAACCATCCCAGTTATTGATTAATCCTTCCGGAAAAACATCATAATAGGGTCCGGGAGTTTTGTCCGTGCGGACCGTCATCAAACGGTCATCTTTGGGGTGTTTGGCGTAACGCCCGTTGGGATTGGGGACCCGCATCTGAAGCAGCATCCCGTTACCGTCGATATCCGCCTGCGTGATACTGTTGGGCAGAGGCTCATTTTCGTAATGGACAGCACTGCGGATCACGCCGGTAGCAGTAAGAGAAAATTCCGCACCGTCAGGATTGGTACGGGGAACGATGTAAAACGCCACTTTGTCCAGAATACCGCCGTCTTTGTGATCTTTGACAAGTTGCCACGCATTGTACAACGCCACCTGCGAACCGGAAAGTTCGTCTGCATGGACATTGCCGAAAATCAGAAAAGCAGGTTTATCCTGATCCGCCCCGGTGGCCTTGTTGGTAATCGTCACCATGGGGATCTCCCGGCCGTCCCGGGATGTTCCCACACTGGCATATTCCACCAGTTCCGGTGCGGCGGCGGCCAGTTTTTTCAGATAAGACACGATTTCATCGTGCAAAAGAAAACGCTCAAACGGCAAAACCGGTACCTTCATAAAACACAGCTCCTTTCTGTAATATTGGTAAACTGACAACGATACCGTAGCACGGTAATCTTATTTTTCCAGTCAGAAAAGATGTTTTTTACAAAGATTGTTTGCCTTGATAAAAGCGGGATTTATGCTATATTATAGAAGTAATTTATAAAATTATTTTGTATTATTTGGAGACCGGTTATGACCAATGTCCGCCTTGAACAAATCGCCAAAAGTTATCAGGCGGGAAAACCCGTTCTGAAACCCTTTGACCTTACTGTGGAAGCCGGAGAACTCTTTTTTCTCCTCGGCCCCTCCGGTTGCGGGAAATCCACCCTGCTCCGTATTCTTGCAGGCCTGCTGAAGCCGGATTCCGGCAAAATCCTTTTCAACGATACGGATGTAACGGATTTTGCTCCGGAAAAACGGCAGGCTGCCATGGTTTTTCAAAGTTACGCCCTCTGGCCGCATCTTACAGTGTTTGAAAATGTGGCATTCGGACTGCGGGCGGCACGGGCATCCGGTAAAGTGATCAAAGAAGAAGTCACCCGGGCTCTGGAAATCGTCCATCTGGCAGATTGTGCGGACCGAAAAGTCCCGTCGCTTTCCGGCGGCCAGCAGCAGCGGGTGGCACTGGCGCGGGCACTGGCGGTACAGCCCAAAGTGCTTTTGCTGGATGAACCCCTTTCCAATTTGGATGCACGGCTGCGGGACGAAATGCGGGTGGAGATCCGCCGTATCGTCAAGGAACGGAAGCTGACAGCACTTTATGTGACCCATGACCGCCGGGAAGCCTTGAGTATGGCAGACAGGATCGCCGTCCTGAATCAGGGCATCCTGCAGCAGACAGGTTCCCCGGAAGAAGTGTACGGCCGCCCCGCAAACCGTTTTGTGGCAACATTCCTCGGTGACGGCAATTTTCTGGATGGGATCTGCAAGACTGAAAAGGGCGTCTTGAAAGTAACGACTTCTGTCGGGACTTTCCAGCCCGCCGATGCAGGATCTTTCATGGACGGCGACAAAGTCACCCTCCTTCTGCGTCCGGAGTGCATCCGTTTTACCGATGCCGCCGGGGACAATACCTTTGCCGCCCAACTGAAAAACGGCGTATTCCTCGGCGATCACCGGGAATGGTTCTGTCAGGCGGGAGACAATGCTCTGACCATCAACGAAAGCGCCGCATCCCGGCGGGACTCCGGCGAATACCGCCTTGCCGTCGCCCCGGAACATGTGGTCGTTTTGAAACAGGAGTGTTAAATGTTGCTCCGGCGCACTCTGCTGGCGGCGCTGCCGCTTTTGCTGTTGTTGGCGATCCCCATCCTGCTCAAACCGGAACAGACGGTCGTTCAGCCGGATAAGGATGCCGAAAAACTGGTCATCGTCACCCCGCACACAGAACCGGTACGGGCGGAATTTGCCGCCGCATTCGAGGAACATTACCGGCAGAAATACAACCAGGATATTCAGGTGGAATACCGCACCATCGGCGGTACATCGGATATCGTCCGTTATATTGCCGACCGCTTTGAAGCGGAATTCCGGCAGGTCTGGGAAAATTCCGGGAAAAACTGGAGTGCGGAAATCGCCGCATCCTTCCCCAATCCCCGTATGCCCGACCACCCTGCCCGGAAAGCCTTTCTGGCATCCGATACCGGGATCGGCATCGACATTTTCTGGGGAGGCGGCGTCTATGACCACTCCAAACAGGCGGGAAAAGGCTATGCCGTGGATGGCGGTGTCCACAAGCGGCATCCGGAATATTTGAAGGAAGAGATCATCCCGGAACATTTCGGAGGGGATGTTTTTTATGACAGACAGGGCCGCTTTTACGGGACCTGCCTTGCCTCTTTCGGCATCTGCTACAATCCTGACCGTGTCCGGGCCATGACGCCGGACCATGTGCCGGATACCTGGCGGAGTCTGGGCGAACCCCGTTTTCTCAATACGCTGGCAGTCAGCGACCCCACCAAATCCGGTTCAGCAAACAAGTGCTACGAAGCGATCCTGCAACAATGTATGCAGGAAAAGGTGAAACTGCTCGGCGATGAAAAAGCCGGGGTCGCCGCCGGGTGGCTGGATGGATTCAACCTGATCAAGCGCATTGTAGCCAATGCCCGGCTGATCACCGATGGAGCCAGTCAGGTCCCCCGGGAAATTTCCAGCGGCAATGCCGCCGCCGGAATGGCGATCGATACATACGGACTTTCTGAACAGCAGTGGAGCGGAGAAGTTCAATCAACTCCCTCCATCCGCTACCTCCCCCCCAAGGGCGGTTCTGCGGTATCTGCCGACCCGGTCCAAATCCTGCGGGGCGCACCCAACAGAAAAGGTGCCGAAGCCTTTGTGGACTATCTTCTTTCGGTGGAAGGGCAGAAACTCTGGAATTACCGAGCCGGCACACCGGGCGGTCCGAAAAAATATGCTTTGCGCCGGGTCCCCATCCGCCGGGATCTTTACACGCCGGAACATCTGCAATATTTTGCCGATCCGGATTACGATCCCTATGTGGCAGGGGCGAATTTTGTCTATCACGCCGCGTGGACCGGCCCGGCATTCAACCTGATCCGGGTACTGGTCAAATGCACTGTTCTGGATACCCAGCAGGAATTGCGGGCGGCATGGGTCGCCATTCTGAAAGCGGGCGGGCCGGATAAAGTCCCGGAAGCCATGAAAGAATTCAACGCCTTTCCGGTAGCCTATGCCGATGTGCGGAAAGCCGCCTCGGGTCTGGTTGTCCATGAAAAGAATCCGCTGCTCAACGTTGTCCGCCTTCAGCGGAGCTGGAGCGAACAGGCGATCCAACACTACCGGCGTGCCGCAGAACTGGCACGGCAGGGGAAATAAAAGGAGAGTGACCCTATGAAATTGCGTTCTGCCGGTTCGGCTCTGCTGATCGCCGTACTGCTTGTATTCTTTTCACTGTTCCTGATCCTCCCGGTTTATACCGTGGCAAAAGACGGATTGGATCCGGCTCTGCTGGCGGAGATCTTCAACAATTTCCTCTACCGGGAAGGGTTGATCAACTCCCTCGGCATTGCCATTGTAACCACATTCCTTGTAACACTGATCGCCCTCCCCCCGGCGCTTTTGTATGACCGTTTTGAGTTTCCCGGCAAAAACTGGAGCCATCTGGCGATCATGGCCCCCATGATCCTGCCGCCCTTTGTGGGGGCATTGGGATTCCAGCAGATTCTGGGATATTACGGCGTACTGAACGGGATTCTGGCCTCTCTCGGGCTGGAACGGATCGATTTTCTTGGCGGGGAAGGTAAATTTTTTGCAGTCTGCATTATGGAGGCTCTGCACCTTTACCCCATTCTTTACTTGAATCTGGTTACGGCACTGGGGAACATCGACCCCGCCATGAATGAAGCCGCCGCCAATCTGGGTGCAGGCCGCTGGTACAGATTCCGCAAAGTGACCCTGCCCCTCCTGAAACCGGGGCTGCTGGCAGGGGGAAGCATCGTCCTTGTATGGAGTTTTACAGAATTGGGCACGCCTCTGATGTTCGGCTACACCCGGACAACGCCGGTACAGATCTTCAACGGCATCACGGAACTGGAAAGCAACCCCATGCCCTACGCGCTGGTGGCAGTGATGCTGATTTTTTCCGCAGGATTGTATGCTGTAAGCCGCATGGCTCTGGGCGGGGGAGCCTCTGCCGCCCAGACAAAAGGTGTGGCAGGCAGCGCCGCCAGTCCTCTTTCAGGATGGAAAAAATGGATCCCCACTGGAGCCTTTGCCCTGCTGACCGGCGTAGCGATCCTGCCCCATATCGCCCTTATCTTTGCGGCATTTTCAAAAAGCTGGTATCAAACCATTCTGCCGCAGCACGCCACGCTGCTGCATTTTGAAAATGCGTTGTCCCACAAAGTCGTGGTACCAAGCATCATCAACAGTTTGCAATACTCGGTTCTTGCCATGTTCTTTGCCGTAGCCGCAGGGCTTGCCATCAGCATCGTCACCACCCGGTGGCGGTGCAAGGGGAGCAGATTGATCGACCTTGCCTCCATGCTTCCTCTGGCGGTGCCGGGGATCGTGATCGCATTCGGCTATCTGGGGATGACGGTGCATTACCGCTGGGCGCGGCTGGTCTTTGACCCCATCAATAATCCAGTCTGGCTTCTGGCGGCGGCGTATGCCATCCGGCGGCTGCCCTATGTGGTCCGGGCGGTCACGGCCGGACTGGAACAAACACCGGTAGATCTGGAAAACGCCGCCCGCAATCTGGGGGCAGGAGCGTGGAGCACCATGCGGAAAATCACGCTGCCGCTTATTGCGGCAAACCTGATCGTGGGCGGGCTGTTTGCCTTCAGTTTTTCCATGATGGAAGTTTCCGATTCGTTGATCCTTGCACAAAAAGCAGAATTTTACCCCATTACCAAAGCGATTTATGAATTATCTCAAATTCTGGGTGCGGGCCCCCGTATCGCCTGTGCCTTCGGCGTTTGGGCAATGCTTTTTCTGGCGGCGACCCTTGCTTCAGCAGGTTTGATCCTGGGGCGCAAGATCGGTGCTGTTTTCAAGTTTTAAGGAGTTTTTGTTTGAATGGAAGTTCGTAATGTATTGATCGTCGGCCTCGGGTTGCTTGGCGGCTCTCTCGGCATGGCGTTAAAGGGCAAACAATACCGGCGTCTGGGCTGGTCCCGGCGGGAAGAAACCCGGGCTCTGGCACTGAAAATGGATGCGGTGGATGAAATTTTTGCCACGCCGGAAGAAGCATTGAAAGAGGCGGATTTGACCATCCTCTGTCTGCCGGTCCCGGTGATCCCGGAATTTCTGCAAATCTGCCGGAAATTTTGCAAACCCGGCTCTGTCATCACGGATATCGGCAGTGTAAAAGGCGTGATCGTGGATGCCGCCCGGAAGGCTCTGGCAGACAGCGGGATCCACTTTACCGGAAGCCACCCCATGGCGGGGACGGAAAAAAGCGGTCTTGAAAATGCCTTTGCCACACTGTATCATAATGCAGATGGATTTATCACGCCCGGAGATTCGCCGGAAGCAGATGATGCCGTGGTGGAATTCTGGGCGGCGGCAGGCGTGCGTATCACCCGGATCTCGCCGGAAGATCACGATGACCTGGTAGCGCACACCAGCCATGTACTGCACATTGTGGCATCGGCACTGGCACTGGCGATTCTGGAAGGAAAGTCGCCGGAAGAAACGGCACTGCGTTTTGCGGGCTGTGCCACAGGTTTCCGGGATACCTCCCGGATCGCCTCCAGCAATCCGGCCATGTGGCGGGAGATCGTGGAAAACAACCGGATGGCAGTGTTGAATGCCATGAGCGGCTTCGACAAGTGGTACGCCCATTTCCGGGAATTGATCCAGAACGGCAATTTTGACGAATTTGAAAAGGTGTTTGCAGAAGGCAAACGTTTGCGGGACAGTTGGACCGCCTATAAGGAGAATTATAAAAAATGAATTACGAAGAAGCGATCGGGATCGAGGGAGCTAATGTTTATCTGGGCGGACAGGAGATCCTGCATGATATTTCATGGCATGTCAAAGCCGGGGAACGCTGTTTTGTCCTTGGGGCAAACGGAGCCGGGAAAACAACGCTTGTCCGGACAGTCATGGGGTTCAACTGGCCGAAATTCGGAGCAAAAGTTCAAGTGCTCGGCCATGAATTCGGCAAAGTCAATCTGGCGGAATTGCGGAAACGCATCGCATGGGTAAGCCCATTCATGCATCAGGTTCTGGCAGAAGAACATACCGGTTTGGAACTGGTTCTCTCCGCATTGGAAGGCGCGCTGGGGCTTTTCCGGAAACCCAAGGAGGAAGAAATCGCCCGGGCGGAAAACGCCATGAAAGAACTGCACTGCCTGCATTTGCGGGACAGGATGCTCCACTCCATGTCCTCCGGGGAACAGGTCAAGATCCTTATTGCCCGTGCGCTCCTGATCCAGCCGGAACTGATGATTCTGGATGAACCCAGTGTTTATCTGGACATTGCCGGGCGGGAATTTCTTTTGGAAACCATTGCCAATCTGGCAAAGACCCGGCCGGAACTGACGATGGTGTTCATTACCCAGCGCATTGAAGACATTCTGCCGGTATTTGACCGTGGGATGATTTTGAAATCCGGCAGGATCGAAGCCATCGGCAGCCGGGAAGAAGTGCTTACGGAAGAAAATCTCAAAAAAGCATTCGGCTTGAATATCCGGCTCATCCAATCTCAAAACGGACGGTTCTGGACGGTTATTGAATGAAACAAAAACTCCTGACAATTTGGGTTCTCCTTGCCGGACTTTTCTCCGGCGGCTGTGCCCTGTTCTGCGATGTGGCAGAATTCCGGGAATTGAACCGGCCCGTTGTGGAATACAGGCAGTTTCAGGAAGGTCCGGCTCTGCATGTGGCGGGTCAGGTCCGCCGCACTGCCGGAAATGCGGTGGAAAGTGTCCGTCAACTCAAAGACGGCCGTTCGCTCCATGTGGAAGTGCTGGTATCCCCCTTTGAACGGGACGGGACCGGAAACGGATTTCAGACAGATATTTTTCTGGAAGATATAGACTATATTACATTTGGCAATGACCGGACTTTGCTGTGGCGGCGCAATCCCGGGGAAAAAACACTGCCGTCCAAAGCAAAACCGGTTTTTAAACGGGAGGAATGAATCATGAGCGATACCGAAATGACCAAGCCGGAATTCGGCAATATTTATCTGGGGGACACCTACGATACTCCGGAAGATACCCCCCGTTGTCTGGGGGATCGTCTGTGTCTGGGCGGCCGCTGGTATTTTTACTGGCATAACTTCAATATTTTCCGGAAAACCGGCAATGCGGGAAAAAAAGGACTCCTCAACAGGGAGCGGCAAATCGCCTATTCCACGGAAAATATGCACCTGATCGAACGCTGCGGCGGCCGCATCCACCTGCGTGGGCTGGATCACCTCCGTGCCATGAATCAGAAACCGGCAGTGCTGATCGGCAACCACATGAGTCTGCTGGAAACAGCGGTACTCCATTCTTTCCTGCGGGCACACATGGATTTCACTTTTGTGATCAAACCTGCCCTGATGAAAACGCCGTTTCTCTGCAATATCATGCGTGCGCTGGATGCCATTGTGGTCAGCCGGGATAACCCCCGCCAGGACTTGAAAACCGTGATGGAAGAAGGCAAAAAGCGTCTGGATGCCGGACGGAGCGTGGTCATCTTCCCGCAGGGAACCCGGGCGATTGAATTTGACCCGACCAAATTCAACTCCATCGGCATCAAACTTGCCAAAAGTGCCGGGTATCCGGTCATTCCCTTTGCCCTGAAAACAGATTTCCTGCAGAATGGTAAATACCTGCGGGATATGGGTCCTATCAAGCGGGATGCGGATGTGTGGTTTGAATTCGGTCCCGCCCGTGAAATCACGGGGAACGGCAGGGAAGATCTGCAGGAGATCGTGGACTTCATCGCCGACCGCCTGAACAAATGGAATTCCTGAAAAAAACCTTTTGAACAGAAAAAAACTCTGCGCCGGAATCCAGTGCAGAGTTTTTTATTTTTCCAGAAGAAATTGGCTGTGTACTAAACATAGACTGATATTATGGAGCGCAGACGATCTGGATCGTCAAGCGACGGGTCAAGGGGCAACCGCCCCTTGCGGGGATTTTTAAGGGCGAGAAGCCCTTAAATGATAAGCCCCGGCCCCCCGCTCCAATAAAA
>JAFTIA010000068.1 GCA_017457105.1 Lentisphaeria bacterium
ATCCCTTTCCGTCCCGGCAATCAAAGATGGCAAACTTTGTGCTATTCAGTGTCCGCATCAGTTTCTTGTGGAGTTCCCAAGTCCCGGCCAAGCTCCGAAATGATCCTGCGGAGTTTTTTCAGACAGCGGTGCTTCAGGGTGTATAATGCGCCCGCAGAAAACCCGGTACAGGCAACGACCTCTTCCACGGGAATTTTCTGCCGGAATACCATGTCAAAAGCAAGGTAACTTTCGCTGCTGATGGAGTTTTTCAGAATAAGGAAACTTCTATCAAGCAGGAATTGCTCATACTCCTGCATAAATTTAATATCCAACTCCGGAACAACAGCATAATCATTTTTCAAGGGCAAACAGCGGATCTTATTCTTCCGTCTGCTGATATTAAATGATACATTTTCTGCTATTTTATACAAAAAAGTACGAAACCGGCACCGCGCAGGATCATAAATAAAATCCTGCAATTTATTACTGCAAATAAGAGCCACTTCCTGCAAAAGATCTTCACATTCTTCTTTGGACAACTTCCGGGACTTCCCGATCCCGAAAATCATACTCCGGTATTTTTCATAAAATTCCCGCCATGCCGCCTCTTCTTTTCTTCCAAGTAAATAAAGGTGCGACTCCCGGGTCGTATAGCCTGTAGGTTCTGTTATCTTGTTCGCCACGATCTTATCTTACTGAAAAAAAGTTCTTATTATATTCTGATGGAATATACCATTTAAAATGAAAAATTCAATAACAAAATTCGTCTTTCCACGCAGAAAATGATCATTGAACGGCCTCCCAAAAGACGGCAAGTCTTCAACCTGCCGTCTTTTTGGGAAATAAAGAAAAAATAAACTTACCAGTTCTTGTAATCGATCCCGAGGAGATTGCAGATCTTCCTCCGGGTAGGGTCATCCCCCATGTGGATATCCGTCTTTGCCAATGCAAACGCGGTACGGGTATTCCGGTCCGCAAAACCGGTGGAGCCGCCGTAACCATTATGTCCGAATACGCTCCCCAAATCGTTCCGGGGCCCGAAAAGTCCGTACCCCAAACCAAATACAGCCCAGGAACCCGGATTCAAATCCAGTTCCGTCCCCGGAGGAATATTCAATGTCGTCGCCCGCTTCAATGTTTCTTCCGACAAAAATCCATCCAGCAACCCCTGATAATGCTTTGCCAAACCGTTGGCAGTTGCCAGCGCGCCCGCCCCCGGAAGACAGCATTTGCGTACCTGCGGATAAGTCATCATTCTTTCCAGCGGCAAATAAAACGGCGTATCCTCCGTTATTTCAGCAGGGACTTCCCCTGCCCCCCGGGCAAGTAACGACACCCGCTCATCTGCGGCATCATCCACGCCGAAATAAACATCTTTTTCTATCCCAAGCGGTTCAAGAACGCTCCGGCGCACCCATTCCCGGAAACTGCACCCCGCCACACGGGCAGCAAATTCCCCTGCCATCCAGGAATAAGTGACCGCCTGATACGCAGTTTGTGTCCCCGGCTCAAAAGCAGGCTTCATCGCCGCAAGCTCTTTGCACATGCGATCCCAGTCCGCCAATTCTTCCGGCGTATCCGTTTTCGGCATCAGGTGCATCCCGGTACGGTGACTCATGGCATATTCCAGCGTGATCGACTCTTTGCCGTCTTTGCCGAATTCCGGCCAGACAGAAGAATACAACTGGTCATAACGGCACTTGCCCAACTCCACAAGTTTATGGAGCGAAGTGCTTACAATGCCTTTCCCGGCGGAAAAAACCGGAAAAAGCGTCTCCGGCGTTACCGGTTTGCCATCCGGCAAACGGGTCCCGGCGCATACATCCACGATCTTTTTGCCATCCCGCCAGACCACACACTGCACGCCGTGCTCCAACCCGGATGCAACAGCGTCATCCACGATTTTCCGAATCTTATCCTGCATAAAAAACTCCTTTTACCGGGTGGGTTCTGCCGCCGGATAACTGCCGAAAACTTTGATCCCCGTACTGACCATGCTCATTTTGTGCAGCATTTCCGCCACCGGCTTATCGTTCCGGTGCCCCAATACATCCACAAAGAAGCAATATTCCCAACGGGTCGTCCGCAGGGGACGGCTTTCGATCAAACTCATGGTCAACCCGGCATCCGCAATGATCTTCAAGGCTTCGCACAATGCCCCGGCACGGTCCTGCAATGTAAAGCAGAAACTTGTCTTATCCCGCCCGGTCGCCCCGGCAGGCGTGGAGGCGATGGCAAGGAAACGGGTGGAATTCCCCGGATCATCCTCCACATTTTCGATCAAAATCGGCAAGTGATACTTGTCTGCCGCAGAACGCCCCGCCAATGCCGCCGCATTGGCGTCCCGGCTTGCCAGTTCTGCCGCCCGGGCCGAACTGGGAGCTTCCACCAGAGAAACTTTGGGGAAATTTGCCGCCAGAAATTTACGGCACTGCCCCAAAACCTGCGGATGACTGTAAATACACTCGATCTTATCCAGCGGAACATGGCTCAAAAGCATGTGATGGATCGGCACATACCACTCCGACACAATGGATAACGGGGTGTCCCGCAATCTGTCCAGCGTGGAATTGACCACCCCTTCCGCTCCATTTTCCACCGGGACACAGCCCAGATCCGCCCTGCCGGATTCCACTTCCAGAAAAACATCCGGCATGGATTTCACCATAGTCAGCTTTGCCGCATGACCGAACCGCCCCCGGGCGGCTTCGGAGGAATAAGTCCCGTCCGGCCCCAGGCAAGCCACCGTAAGAGGCCGTTCCAGACGGCGGGAACCGGACATGATCTCCGAATAAATCGCCCGCAATGTTTCCTCCGGCATGGGCCCGGTATTTTCTGCGGAAAGTTTTTCCAGCAGTGCCGCTTCCCGTTCAGGTACATAAATCGGCAAATTACGGGAGCGTTTCCACTCCCCGATCTTCAAAACCAAACCGTACCGTTCATTGATGGCTTTTACGATCTGCGCATCAATACGGTCGATCTCCTTTCTCCATTGATCCAACTCGCTCACAAGATATCTCCCGGTTTGAATGTATAATCCTTACGGCAGAACCGGCACTGGATGCGTGCCTCGCCGCGTTCTTTCATCAATTCCTCAACGCCGTCTTTACCCAACGTCAGCAATGCCCGCCTCATGGTATCCACCGAACAACCGCAATGATACACCGGAGAACCGGCACCTTCATAAACAAAGTTTTCCGGAGAAGAATCCAATCCGGCCAAAGATGCCAGTTCACGCAATTTCAGTTCAAAAGGCATCTGCATATCGGCAAGAGCGTTTTGAAATTCCGGTGCGGCAAACTTTTCCCGGACTTTGGCAAAAGCCTCCAAATCACAATCCGGCAAGGCTTGCAGCATGACCCCGGCGGCAAACCGCACCGGCTTTTCCGGATCCGGCGCAAAAAGCCGGGTACAGGCGATTTCCGTTTCCACCTGATCGCTCAAGTTGAAAAACATGGCAAGATCCTGTGCCGGAGATGCCATAGATACTTCCACTTCCCCGGAATTCAAAACCTGCCCCTCTTTGAACTTCATAACACGGATCGAGGCGGGTTCCGTTCCGAAAACCGCATCCGCATCCCCGGCACCGCTCAAACGGGTATTGCCGGGCAGAGCCCGCACATGGCACAAACTGTCGGCATCAGCCAGCCATTTCCCGGCAATGCCGCCCTTGTAATTCACCAGAATGGAATATTTCTCCCCCTCGTCCAGCAGAACAGCTGTCAGAGCGGATGCCGTCAAAAGATCACACAATACTTCCCCGGAAGCCGGGTCGCAATCGTGGATCAAAATCCCCTGATTACACAAATCCGTGGTATCCGCAAAAGCAAATCGCAGAGCTTCATTGCGGAATACACCGCGCACCAAAAGACCGGGTGTCATCGTTTCTCCATCCCTTTCTGCAGCTGACTGATGCGTTCCACAGCTTCCATAAATGCCACCGTCGGCAGTTGAACGCCGAAATCATCGCAGGGTTCATCCGTGGGAACCGCCCGCAAATGCAAGTCTTCCGTGGATTCATACAGCCGAACCTGCCGCAAGGCTTCCGCATCGCTTTTGCCTGCCGGATCCAGCACATAAACGCCCTCTTCCGGGAAATTATCGATTAAGTCCTTGATATCCACTGTATCCATCACGGCTTCGCCATCGCATTCAAAGTAAACCTGAACCCGTTTGACTTCTCCCTCTTCCCAGTCCGCTGCAGTGATCAGAGCGGCACCTTTCCATAAGACTTTGGCGGCTTCTGCCGCAAGTTGTTTTGCTGTTGCCATTTTATCTTCCTTTCATCCAATGAAAACAAACGATTTCGCTCGTGTTCCGGCTGACCGGAGCATGAGCGGTATGACGGATCAAGGGGGACCAGAGAACCGTCCCGTCCGGCATCCGCAGCAAAGGCGGAGCTGCTGAACGGGGAACCTTGCGATCCACCCGTAAACGCTTCCATTTAACCGGATTCCGGCGGCCGAACGGGATCAGAACATCCCCGTCAGCCCCGGAAGAAACAAGCAATGTTTCCGGCAGAAGTGCCGCATCAAAATACGCTTCATCCAGAGCGATTTTTTCCGGCAATGCGGCAGGAAAAGTAACTTGCCATCCCTCCAGAGGCATGGTGCGCCATTGCCACTCGTGCCGGATTTGCGGAACAGTATCCAACCGCTCAAAACAGCCCGTTCCATTGCGGAACACCCAGCGGCATCCGGGAATGCCGCTCAAGGGCAAAGCTCCGTCCATGCCCCGGATGACCCAATCCCGAAACGCCGCTTGAAACGCCCGCCCGGGGATCCAATCGGTTTGCAAATCCCTTTTTGCCAATTTGCGCAGCACCCTGCCATGCAATGCAGGGGGGACTTTTTGCCACGCCGTGACCGCCCCGCCGGCCCGCCGGATCTTACAAACATATTTCCCGGCAAGCTCTTCCAGAAAATCCGCCTCCGTTTCCAGCGCATCCAAAGCCGCATCCAACCCATGCCTTACCCCCGGAACAGCCTTTTCCCACTGCGGGATCAATTCCTGACGGATAAAGTTTCGCCGGTAGCAAATATCGGAATTACTGGCATCCTCCCGCCAGCGGGCTTCCCCGGACTCACTCAAAAAGAGTTCCAGTTGAGAGCGTTCCATCTTCAGCAACGGCCGCAGATAAAGTACGCCATTCAACATTCTTTTGGAACGCAAACCGGTTAATCCGCTGCTGCCGCTTCCTCGCCCGAGGCGCAGCAACAGATTTTCCCGACGGTCCCCGGCATGATGAGCAAGCACCACTGCCGTCTGCTTTTTTTGTCCGGCAAGATTTTGCCAGACCTCCTGCCTCAACCGCCTTGCGGCAGTTTCCACAGACTCCCCAGGCAAACGCTTTTGAGGAACATCCAGTTCAAACAATAAAAATTCCACGCCGTACTTATTGCAGATCTCCCGGCAGAAAGCCGCATCGGCAAGACTTGCCTCCCCCCGCAAACCATGTTCGCAATGAACAGCAACCAGACGGAACGGGACTTGATGACGCAGTTTTTCCATCATCAGCAGCAGAGCAAGACTGTCCGCGCCGCCGGAAAAACCGGCATAAAGCGTCCAGTCTTTATACGGCGCAAAAAATGGTTTTAAAACGGCATTCATCATCCTGCTCACGCATCCAGCCGGATGACCCGGTCACAATTTTCCACCGTGGAAAGCCGATGGGCGATCACCAGCATAGTGATCTTGCCCTGCAAAGATTCCAACGCCTTTACAAATGCCTCTTCCGTAGCAGTATCAAGCGCACTGGTGGCTTCGTCCAGGATCAACAGTTCCGGCTGACGGTACAGAGCCCGGGCAATGGCAAGCCGCTGACGCTGACCGCCGGAAAGCCGACTGCCGTTCTCCCCAGTAAAAGCATCAAGACCACCTGGCATATCCTCCACATCTTCAAGTAATTGAGCCATTGCCAAAGCATTCCATACCCGCAAATCGTCAATTTCATCCTGCGGAACGCCAAAAGCAACATTGCCCCGTACCGTATCTTCGCTGAAATAAATTGCCTGCGGCACATACCCAATCAACTTCCGCCATGATTGCAAATGTCCGGCAACGGGCTTGCCGTCTGCCAGAATTTCTCCTTTGTCCGGGGAGAGCAGTCCCATCACCAAATCAACAAGGGTGGATTTCCCGCTCCCGGTACGCCCCACAACGGCAACGCTTTCTTTGGCATTCATCACAACAGACAAATCCCGGATCACCGGCTCCCCGTTTGGGGAATAACCAAAAGAGATATTCCTCAATTCCAAATTTTTATTCAATGAAATTCCGCCGGGTTCTTTATCCGGCTACTCCTGCGGCAGCGCAGTCAAATCCAGAAAGAGTGCGTCAAAGATAAAATAGTGCTGCCGGATCTGCGCCAGACCGTAATGGATCCGGCTGAACGAAGGCAGCATCCGGGCAAACACCGCTACCAAAAGCGAAAATTGCAGCAGAATATCCGAGGATGGCCTGTTTTGCCAGATCATCCATCCGAAAATCGCCAGCATCAGCAGCATGGCGGACCATTCCAGCAGCATCCTCGGCACCTGACCGAAGAAAAAAATCCTCCATTCAGCCTGTGTCCGGATCCCGTATTCCTGATAAAAACGCTCTGTGAATGTCCGGGGACTGCCGCCGACTTTCATATATTTGTAATTATTCAGCCCGCCGAGCCGCACTTTTGAAAGCCGCACTCCGGATTCCATTAATTTTTTCCCCAAAACAGCATTCAACTTCTTCATGGAAAAAAAGATGATCCCACCGATGAGCAACATAAAACCGCCTCCGGCCAATGTGGTCCCAGGCATCAGCAAAAGTAATACACCCGCCAGTACGGCAACCACCAGAAGATCCGCCAGAACAGTCATAGCCGGCATCAGAATAAATGTACAAAGCTGTTCGACCAATTGCAGCATGGCATCCCATTCCGACACCGTCCTGCGGAATCCGTCTGCATAGGGCATTTCAAGATAATTCCGGTACAGACGGGTCGCCAAATCCCGCTGTTTCCCGAAAATAAACTTTGCCTGCATCCGAACCGCAAACAGCGAAAATACTGTTTTTGCCGAAAAAACTGCGATCAGAAGCAGAACCCCTGCCAATACCACCTGCCTCCTGCCGGAGATGCCGGTCACAGCTCCAAACTGGCGGATGATCTCATGCTCCAGCCATTCGGGTTTCAGAAAAACAGCCGCCACCGGAAGCAGAACACCGATCCCGGCAAGTTCCATCATGGCGGCAAAAAACATAACCATTGCCACCAACAGAAAACGGAACTTGTCCTGCGGCGTCATCAGGATGCGTAATTGTTGCAAAAAATGCATTGTTATCATAACTCCTTACAGGGAATAGACGTTCTTCCCGCCCGTTTGAACCGTGCGTTTGCCGTCCGGCAGAACAATTTCCGCAGACATACCATCCGGCAGAGTCACCGTGTAATCCCTGCCGTCCCACCGGGTTTCCACGCCATGCCAGACCGCCGTAAATGCGGGCATCCCTGACGGCATCACCGGCTGAAGGACCAATTTATCCGCCTGCGGGCGGAACCCGCCGGGATACGCCATGAACCATGCGTAAATATCCCCGTACATAATGTGGTTCCGGGAAGCTGTTCCGGCAAAATTTTCCCACAGACTTGTAGCATCATGCCGGACCCAATCCACATAGCCGGGATAGGCAGGCTGGGTGAAAATGGCGTAAGCCGTATCCGCATACCCGTTATCCGCCAGAATACGGGGGATATATTTCATCCCGAGAATACCGAAACTCACCCGGTAATGATCCGCTTTCAAACGCTTATCCAATTCCGCACAAATGGCGGCCGTTTCTTCGGGAGTGGTCATTCCAAAATAGACCGGGGCGGCAAGATCCACACTTTTCCCGCTTCCCCAGTTGGCAATATCATGCCGGAAGGTTCTGCGGAACGCATCTTTGATCCTGCCGTACAACGCTTCGTACTTTTCCACATCTTCCGATTTCCCGAGATGACGGGCAAATCCGGCAAGGAGTTTGACCATGTGGGCAAAATACCCGGTATCCGTCAGAATACTGGACGGGATCAATTCCGGCTTGGGCGCACACCAGTCACCAAGACCGAAGTGAACGATGTAATCATCTGCCATATCCAGGCAGTATTCAATATACAAACACATATTCGGATAGAATTTCCGGATCGCTCCATCACCGCCGCCAAAGCGGTAAATAGCTTCCGGGATCACAAAAAGGGCACAGTCCCACGCAGGCCCGGAACCCCAGTTGTATCCCCAGCCGGTACAGGGGGCTATGCCGGAAAGCTGACCGCTGGGCCGTTGACCATCCGTCAGGGTATCCAGCCAGGTCGTGTACGCATTGCCGCCATCATAAAGGAAAAGACCGGTTTCACAGGCAAGCTGGGCATCCCCTGTCCAACCGTTTTTCTCCCGGTGCGGGCAATCCGTGGGGATGCCAACAAAGTTGGAAATATAGGAATTCCATGTCATCCGCATCAATTTGGCAAGATCATCATGCCGGATATCCAGCGTTCCGGCAGGTTTCAAATCCGTACCGATCCGGCGGGCTTCCAGTTTCACGATCTCCGCCTCACCTTCAATAGCGATCTGGCAATATTGGAACCCGTGATAGGTAAAGCGGGATTCCCAGACTTCTTCCCCCGCCCCTTTCAACGTATAGGATTCCTGCTGGAATTTATCTTCATTGCAGCAGGAGGCAATGGCTTCATTATCCAGCCCCTGCGCCCAGCGGGCAAGCAATTCACCATAAACAACAGTAACTTTTGCCCCTGCCTGACCGCGGACCGTAAGCCGGGCACGGCCGGCAATATTTTCCCCGCAATCCCAGATGGAGCTGTTTTGGGGATGCTGTGTCATGGGCAGGGTTTCCAGCACACGGCAGGGTTCGGAAGTCATTTCCTCCATCACGCCCCCGGGAGTATTGACCCGTCCGGCGGCGACCCAGCGGCTGTCATCAAAATCCGGGGAAAGCCAGTTCCCGGGCTCCTTGCGGGCATCATAATCCTCGCCGACCCGGAACGCATTGTAGCGGATGGGACCATCCATCAAAACTTTCCACGACTCATCGGCAACCATCACCACCTTGCCGTCAATGGAAAATTCCATCCAGAATTTGGGAAGATCCCGCCAGCAGGCTTTATCAAAATGCCACCGGTCTTTGGAATTGGCAAAATACCAGCCATTCCCCAAAATCACGCCAAAAACATTGTTTCCGGGGCCGATCAAACCTGTCACATCAAAGGTGACCGAACGCACACGCTTATCGTAAACGCTGACCACAGGATCCATTTCCCGGGTCCCCACCTTTTCGCCATTGAGGTACAACTCAAAATATCCCAGACCGCAAATCTTCACTTCCGCCTTTTTATAGGTCTGAATATTCAAAACCCGCCGAAAATACGGCGCAGGCATGGCAGGATCACAATCCATTCCTCCCGGCGCACCGATCCAAGCACTTTTCATCATATTTTTATCCTTCCCAAATCAAATCAATTCAATTTATAAACAGCAGTCCCGGACTGGATCCGGCTGGAGCCATCCGGCAGAATGACTTCAGCCGTTGCCCCTTCCGGAAGTTCCACCGAATAATGTTCCCCATCCCACCGGGCCGTTACATCATGCCATCGGGCGGTAAATGCGGGCATGGATGACGGCATTACGGGCTGAATCACAAGTTTGCCCGCCTGCGGCCGGAACCCGCCGGGATACGCCATGAACCATGCGTAAATATCCCCGAACATGATGTGGTTGCGGGAAGCTGTCCCGGGGGCATTTTCCCAAAGACTGGTGGCATGATGGCGCACCCAGTCCACATAGCCGGGATAAGCGGGCTGGGAGAAAATGGCGTAAGCCGTATCCGCATACCCGTTGTCCGCCAGAATCCGGGGAATAAATTTTGCCCCCAGAATACCGAAGCTGAGAAGATGCCCGTCCGCTTTCAGCCGCTTATCCAGTTCCGCACAAATTGCAGCAGTTTCTTCCGGTTCCGTCATGCCGAAATAGACCGATGCGGCCAGATCCACCATCATCCCGCTGCCCCAGTCCGCCGTTCCCTTCCGGAACTTTTTGCGGAAAGAGGCTCGCACTTTGTCAAAAATATCCTCATACTTTGAAGCATCCTCCTCTTTCCCGAGCATCCGGGCAAAACCGGCAAGGAGTTTGGCATCATAAGCAAAATATCCGGTATCCGTCAGAATACTGGAAGGGATCGTGGTGGGATCAGCAGCACACCAGTCCCCAAGGCCGAAGTGGACGATATAATCGTCCGCCATGGCCAGACAATATTCAATGTATTGGCACATATTCGGATAAAATTTCCGGATCGCTCCATCGCCGCCGCCAAAACGGTAAATGGCTTCCGGTATCACAAAAATCGCACTGTCCCACGCGGGCCCCGCCCACCAGTTGTAACAGCCGCCGGAACTGGGAGCAATGCCGGGGAATTGTCCGCTGGGCCGCTGGCAATCAGCCATGACTTCCAGCCACGCCGTGTAAGCGGCGGCACCGTCATAAAGGAAAAGTCCGGTTTCACAGGCAAGCTGGGCATCCCCTGTCCAGCCATTTTTTTCCCGGTGCGGGCAGTCCGTGGGGATCCCCACAAAGTTGGAAATATAGGAATTCTGCGTCATCCGCATCAACTTTGCCAAATCGGGGTGCTGAATTTCCAGAGAACCTGCTGATTTCAAATCTGTACCGATCCGGCGGGCTTCCAGTTTCACGATCTCCGCCTCGCCTTCCACCGTTACTTTGCAGTATTGGAATCCGTAATAGGTAAAGCGGGGCTCCCAGACTTCCTCCCCCTCCCCTTTCAGTGTGTAAACTGTGGTTTGGAAGCGGTCCTTATAAAAGTGCCCGATCGCCGCATTATCCACATCATCTCCCCAGCGGAACAATTTTTCGCCGTGAATGATGGTAACTTTGGCCCCTGCCTTTCCCCGTACCGTAAGGCGGGTGCGCCCGGCAAGATTCACGCCGCAATCCCAGATGGCTTTGTTCCGGGGGATCTGTTTCATGGGGAGGGTTTCCAGAACCCGGCAAGGCTCTGAAGTCATCTCCGTCATCACCCCGCCGGGGCTGTGGACACGGGCGGCAGACACCCAGGCGGCATCGTCATAATCCGGATCAAGCCAGTTTCCCGGCTCTTTGCGGGCATCATAATCTTCCCCGATCCGGAGTGCATCGAAGCGGATGGGGCCATCCGTCAACACCTTCCACGATTCATCCGAAACGAGGGCCACTTCATCATCGATCCGCAGTTCCAGACGGAACTTCGGATAATCCTTCCACACAGCTTTATCAAAATTCCATCCGTCTTTTTCGGATGTATTGTACCAGCCGTTCCCGAGGATCACGCCGAAAATGTTGATGCCGTTTTTCAGAAGCCCGGATAAATCAAAACATACGGAGCGCACATGCTTATCAAAAATACTCACCACCGGGTCCAGTTCCCGGTCACCGACTTTTGCGCCATTGAGATACAATTCATAAAAACCCAATCCGCAAATCGTCAACTCCGCTTTCCGGAACGCCCCAACATCCAGTTTCCGCCTGAAATACGGAGCTGGCAGCACGGGAGCCACCCAGTTATGACAGCACACCCCGGGGACTCCGATCCATTTGCTCTTCATTTCTTCTCCTTTTGCCATTTCTCCCAAGCTTCCGCCGATCCGGCGCGCTTGAATACTTGCATTCTGAATTTCGTATTCCCGTTATGCGGGAAAGAATATTCCCAAACCGTTCCGGCGGAACAGCGGTAAGCGGGAAACCCGCCTCTTCCATAAGGAATTTTATATGTTCCACCTTCCGTTTGAAGTCCAAGTTCCACATCATAGTCCGGCACAGTTTCCACCCGTACCGCAAAATGGAAATATTTCTGATCCAACCGCAGCCGGACCCGGATATGCGGATCTCCGGATGGCAGTTCATCCCCAAGACGCACATATTCCATTTCGGAAATGACCGGCAACGGAAAAACTTCCGGAACCACATCGCCAACGCACCAGACAGAGATCCAGCCGGATCCGCAGGGAAACCCGCCGGCAAAACGACCATGGGGCAAATGCAATAATTTCAGCCGCATCTCCTCCACAGCCGCAGTGGAATCAAACATGGGATTGTGCATTTCCAGAAATACGGCATCCCCCTCCTGCGGATCTGCCGAAATCGGCAGCACGGCCGACTTCCGGAAAAGAAAATGGTTCCGTAAGCAGCTGGTAGAAAGGATCCGGCGGCTGTCCAAAATCCCCTCTTCCTCCCAGAGATACAAATCCGGACGGCTATCGGCACATTTTACCCCCCATTCCACAGAATATTTCCCGTAAGGCACTGCATAACCGACGAGGATCCAACTCAAAAGCGTCACAGCCAGTACCGCCCACACAGAACCCGTAACAAACTTCCCGGCAGGCAGTCCGCACCGCCACCAATGGGGTGTACGGATTTTGCCGTTCCACATACAGGAAGTTACAGCCAGAAACCACACACTGATTTCCATACTGTACTGCAAAGCAATGGTTTTGACAGCCGGAGAATCCTGCATACAAACCCCTGCATAAAGCGGCAGAACAGCAACAGCCTTCCGCCAATCCGCCCCCCATGCAAACCACAACGGCACCGCCGACAACAGCACAAAAGAAAGACTTTGCGGATGAAGAACAGCCCGGAAAAATGCAGCGGGGCGCAAAATCGGCGAAAGTGCCGCTTCCCACAGAGAATCCCCCAATGCGGAATAGTGGAACATCTGCGTGTATTGCGCCATATCATGTGTCCACGGCAAAACCCAGTGTCCGATGATGAAGAACCAGCACAACATCCCGGCCATCATCACGGCACCCGTTTGCCGCTTTTTTCCGAATGTCAATAGATACAATCCGTACCCGCCCCAGAACACGGCAGCAGTTTCCTGTACCAGCAGACTTGCCACGAAACAGAGCCATCGCCACGGACTTTTGATCAGGAGAAAATATCCCAGCATCAGAGGAACCATAAATGCAATGGGGTGGAATCCGTAAATAAAACCCAGATACTGGTGGCTCAAGGCAGGATTGCATGCCGCAGCCAGAGCCACAGCCAGAGCGACCGGGATCCCTGCTCCGTTTTTCCGGGCAAGCGCATATCCAAGGGGCACTGCTGAACTGATCAGCAAAGCATTTACAACAAAAATCGTTTCCGGAGCATTCCGGAGAGTCAACGCCCCGGTCATGACGACATTGACCAGCGGATTGAAGTGCCCCGCCCCGGCAAGCCACGCCTTGAAGGGTGCGCCATTCATCAAATTCAGGTAATGTTCCGCATACTGGCTCCAGTCCCCGTAAATAAAAAACATGGTGATATGCGCCTGAAATTGAGCCCAATATCCGTAAGCGGCACAAACCGCCCAAATCGCCCCCACCAGCAGACGGGCTTTTCCTGCCGTGATCTCCTGTTGCGGCAGAACCGGGCCGAAGAGATAGCCCAACCGGAAAATCCCCCATCCGAAAAGAGCCAGTTTTACGCCGAGAAACGTTAAACTTTCCGGCAGAAAACTCATGGGGATCAAAAGCATCCACGGACTGCATGCCGCCGCCAGCCGGGCAAGCATTTTTCCACGATCCCGTGCTGAAAGTACCGCTACAGGAAGCAGTAAGGCACCACCGATCCACCCGGGCAGCCCGGAAAGTTCCGGATAACGCCAGAGTGCACCATTGACCACGCCGATCCGCCCGGTCAGCACAAGGAGCTCATACAAGAATCCGCCGCATGCACTGCCGGATAACACTGCAACGGCAAAAGCCGGTAGCCTGTGATGAAACCACATAAAAATTCCTTACTGTAAATATACCATTGAAAATATACTCCTCCAAGCATGAAATGCAATCATAAAACAAGAAAAACCGCCCCGATTTCGCAAACTTCCATAAAATCCTGTTTTTTTTATCACTCCGGTTTGACGGAAACCGCTTGCGTGATACATTAAAGAAAAACGGAAAGATTTTTTTGATGGATAAAAAAACGGAATTAAAAAAATTTTTAAAAAAATATACCGCAGGCGGCATCGCGCTGGCATTCTCCGGAGGAGTGGACAGCACGCTCCTGCTTGCCGTTCTTGCAGAAATCAATCAGGAATCGCCATTTGCACTGACCGCACTGACGATGCACTCCATCTTTCAAACAGAAGAAGAACTTTCCCATATCCGGAAAACGGCAAAGGAATATCAAGTTGAATTACAGATTTTCACCCATGATCCTCTGGCGATCCGGGAAGTGGCACAGAATCAGCCGGACCGGTGTTACCACTGCAAAAACAAGATATTTTCCACCTTCCGGCAATATGCGGATCAACACGGGTTTGCCACATTGCTCGACGGCACCCATGCAGGAGATCTGCATGTTTACCGCCCCGGCAGAAAAGCGTTGGCTGAATGGAATGTTCTTTCGCCGCTGGCAGAATTAAAAATGGATAAAACAGCGATCCGCACCCTTGCAAAAGATATGGGACTTGCGGTCAAAAGCAAACCGGCGGCCCCCTGTCTTGCCACCCGCTTTGATTACGGGACCCTATTAACGCCCGGATTGCTGAAAAAAGTTTCAGAAGGAGAAGAAATTCTCCGGCAGTATCTCCCGGAAAACGCCTCTTTCCGGTTACGGGTCCACAAAGATCTTGCAAGACTGGAAGTCCCCCCGGAAGAAATGGAAAATATTTTGCAGTACCGGGAAGAAATTACTGCAAAATTGCAAAAACTGCATTTCCGTTTCATCACACTGGATCTGCAGGGATTCCGCTCCGGAAGTTACGACCCGAAACAAGATCTTGCAGACGCGGATTTGCCTTGAAAATATCACAGAATGAATGTATATTACCGTGATATGCAAGAGGAGTTTTTTTCAATGAAAACAGCGAAACAAAATAAATCCTGTTTTGTTTGCATTCCGGTATCTTATGACGGATCCCGGAAAACTGCTATTGCCGCCGCCGATGATTTATCAGCATCCTTGCTGCAGGAATTGGCAAAGAGCCTTGATATAAAGTGCCAGTCCGGGATGCCGGAAGAAGTCCATGTTCTTTTACAAAGTGATCCGGCAGTCAAAGGAATGAGAAGACTCCGGCAGGGAACGCAATATACAGTTCTTTATCCCCCCTCTTATATCCATGACAACCGGGAAGCATTCCTTCTGCGGGAATGTGTTTGTGCGGCAATCACGCTGGATTGTTTTTTGAATAAAACAGATGCCACTCTTTTTCATGGGACATTTCTTGAAGAAAATCAGGATGAAGGCATTCTGCTTTTCGGGGAAAGCGGTATCGGCAAAAGCACTTCCCGGCAACGCTGGCTGAATGAAGGCGGCACAAGTACAGCAGATGATGCCTTATACCTCTTTGCACATAACGGGCAATATTTTGTGCGCCCGCTTCCCACATGGAGTCATTATCTTGCCAATGGTAATACCCGCATTTATCCGGTAGAAAAAACATTCCGGGTACGGGCAATTTACTGGCTTTCCCGGGATGCGGAAAAACAGAAAATCGTTCCGGCAGAACCGGCACGGTATCATTGCCAGTTATTGTCCGCCATGTTTCTCCATGCCTATGGAACACACCGGACATTCAGTACAGAAGAACTCCAAGCGTACGGCGAACTGGCATGGGATTTTATCCAAAAACTTGGCAAAACATTTCCCATGCAGGAATTCCGGGCACACCTGGACTATCCGCTGAAAAGTACGCTTTACGGAAAGGAAACGCAATGAAACTGGCAGAACGGATTCTTTTCCGGGAAGAACCGGATCATACCGGATTCCTTTTTCAACTGGATGACTGCGGCTCGGTGATCCTGAACCGCACCGGTGTTTTTCTGTTGAAAAAACTTCTCGCCGGAGTTCCGGAAGAAAAACTTCTGGATTCCCTGCAGGAAGCATGTGCCACTCCCCTGCCCCCGTCTGCGGAACGGGAAGTCCGGGATTTTCTGAATAACATCAAAAGCAAAGGATATTTGCAATGAACCGTCTTCACAAAGATATCGTTCTGCGCCGGGAATTTGACGGCAGCGGTATTTTGCTGAATACCCGTACCGGAGCAGTTTTTATGTTAAACCGGACTGCAGTGTGCATTTGCGAAGCACTGACAAACGGCCTTGCAGATGAAGAAATACTGGCAAGTTTGGGAGAAAAAACAAATTTGCCGCCCGATGCGGCGGATCATTTGCAAAAATTTCTGACCCAGTTGCGGGCAAAAAATTATTTGGCTGACTGAAATGGCCGAGCGTAAATTTTATTATTACGGCGCAAGTATGCGCCGGGAATTCCGGAACGGCGAAGAATTGCTGTTGGAGGAAATCCCGTACAGCGAACTCCAAAAGGGCGATATTGTTGCTGTATTGGATGCAAAAAATCCTTATGTTCACCGGATTATACAAATAACTGCGAAAGGTGCTATCACCCGGGGGGACAATAATGCCGCTCCGGACACCCGGCGACTTCTGCCGGAGGATCACTTTTGCCGGGTAACTCACGCCATTTCCCTGCAACTGCGGATCCGGAAAATTGCGGGGGGCAAAAAAGGCATGAGAAACTATTACCAGCATCAAACACGGCGGACTATCCGCAGTTTTGCCGGGAAGGTGTTGCGTTGTTTGGGGCTCCTGCCCAACTGAATCTTGCAATTACACCGGGAAAGTGTATATTTGGAAGCAGATAAAAAGGAAATCAAGGTATATGGCAACGATCAATGTGCAACTTCTGCATTTGCTCCGGGAAACCCTCTGGGGGGATGGGAAAAAATATTTCCAGTCGCTCAATGAAAAGCAAAAACAGCAGCTCTGTCCGGAAATGATGACAGCACACCTTTGTTGCTGGTGTTACAGGGCACTGTATGATGTCCTGCCGGAAACATTCCGCAAGCCATTTCATACAAGCTACTTGTACCGTTCCGGAAAAGTTGCTCAACAGCAGCAGATGAAAAATGAATTATTCGCCCTTCTGGAAACAAACAGGATCCGCTTTGCCCCCATCAAAGGAGCAGATCTGGCATTTGAACTTTATCCGGAGCCGGTTTTGCGTTATTTCTGCGATCTGGATATTCTGATCCACCCGGAAGATTGTCTCCGGGCATTGGAAGTGCTGGATCAGGCGCATTGGCAGGAAATTTCTGACAAAACGCAGTTCCCGGAACATCATCATTATACAATCCGCAGTAAAAATCATGTAGCGTTAGAGCCCCACAAGACACTTCCCCAATTTGATCATGTTTCTGCGGAAACCATTTGGCAGCACATCCATCCGGTCCATCCGGGCAGTTTTCAGCATCGGCTGGAGCCGGAATTACAGTTGCTTCTATTGGTTCGCCATGCCGCCAACCACTGCGAAGAATCGGTTTATAAACTTTTGCTGGACGCCGCTCTTATTTTGAAAAATGGCAGTGTCAGCATGGAAAAATTGCAGCAACTTGTCCAAAAATGGGAGATGCCTTATCCCGGACATTTTCTGGCGGCATTTCCGGAATTTTTTCCGGAAGATATTTTAAAACAAGCCCGGGGTTCTCAAGAAGGAGCAAAGCTGTACCGGCAACTTTTTGAACAGTCTGCGGGATGCGCCCGGATCAGCCAGCATCACCGGGTTGTCAGTCAAAAATTCTGGAAGAAAAAATGGTGGCAGAAGCGACTTCAGGGCTTGACGCCGCTGACACTGCGCAATAAATACCATTTGCCGGTTCGGGGGACATATATCCGTTTAGCCGCTGTTTTTATTTATGACCTTTTTATAAAAACAGCGACCTTTTTCCGATATCTTTTCATCCGGAACAACAGTGTGAAAAATTATTGCAATATCTCGGATAAAATCGACCGGCTATGAGCAAAAATATCAAATTATTTCATTTGGTATGGCAGGTGCCGTACCGGAATTTAGCACTCGGGATCATCGCCGCAGACTGCCTTGCCGTGCTGACCGGCTGCGCTGTACCGGTGATTCAGAAGTATTTGATCGACAGCGCAACAGCGGGCAACCGCCGCATCATCTGGATCACACTGATCCTGATGGCGGGGTTGATCGTTACCGGTGCGGTATTCCGGACGCTGGCCCGCTGGTGGCGTGGACGGTTGAGTATCCGTTGTAAGAATAGATTGCAAAGCAGGATTTTTCAACATATTATGCATCTCCCGGAGGATTTTCTGCAAAGCCGGGGAGCGGGATATTTCTTCAACCGGATCCAGCATGATATTTCGGAAGTGACGGTTTTCTTTGCTCACGGCGGCATGGTTTGTTATCCGGAAATCCTGAAACTTTTTCTGGCAACAGGAACCGTTGCTCTGTTAAACTGGCGTTACGCTCTGTTGATGCTCCCCTTTATTGCCATTCAAGCGTGGCTCTGTTTGATTTTCCGCCCCCGCCAATTACGGCTTGCACGGAAAATTCAGGAAAAAACAGCCCGGGAACGCCACATGATGCAGGAATTTATGACCTCTCACAAACTGTTCAAAACTCATAATTCTTCTGAAAACGCCCAAAAAAGAATCGATTCCGGTCTTTCCGGCCTTGCCGCACTTATCCACCGGAAACAGGATCACGATAATTTACTGCAAATCTTTTTGCAGATCCCGGTGTGGCTGTGCGGCGGCATCACAGTTCTGGCAGGAATGCTGGAAGTAGCGGAAAAAACAACCTCTCTGGGACAGGTTTGGGCCATGCTGGGACTCCTGATGCTTGCCTTTGCTCCGGTGCGGATGCTGGGGAGCATTTTTGCCCAATCCCAAGCTGCGGAAGCGGCTTGGCAAAGGCTGCAGGAACTGCGGACAGCCCAAGTTGAAAAATCTTCAGAAATCAATGAGCCGATTGATTTGACCGGCGATATAGAGTGCAGGAATATCTCTTTTTCCTATTCCCCCAACCGGAAAATTATTGACGGACTTTCTTTTGTGATCCCTTACAGGAGCGGCATTTTTATTACAGGGGCGAACGGCAGCGGAAAAAGCACTCTGCTGGCACTGCTCCTGCGGCTTTTTGAACCTGTTTCCGGCAGTATTTTGATTGGCGGGAAAAATATTTCATCAATGGATTTGCCCTCTTACCGCTCCCGGATCGGCTACATCGGCCAGCAGCCGGAATTTTTCAAGGGCTCTCTTCGGGAAAACCTGACCATGGGCAATTTGAAATGCACGGATGAAAAAATTCTTGCCATGTTTCAAACACTGCAATTCCATGAACTTCTGAAACGGCATCCGCAAGGCTTGGATACGCCGGTTCAGGAACAGGGAGAAAACTTTTCCGGCGGCGAAAAACTCCGCCTGGCTCTGGTCAGGGAGCTGCTTCGGGATACAGATATCCTGCTCTTTGATGAGCCTGCCGCGAATCTGGATCAAATGGGGCGTCAGCAGTTTTACGCTTTGTTACAGCAACTCCCCGGAGAAAAAACCGTTCTGGCGGTGGTTCACGATGTTCCGGAAAACTGCAGTTGGCAAGTCTTGCAACTGGAAGGTTCCCGAAGAACGACAGCCTGAAAGAGCTTAACGGGGCGCCAGCAATTTGGAGAAAAACTCCCGCACCCGGGGGTTGGCAGAACGATTGACCATTTCATCCGGCGTACCGATTTCTGCGATCCTGCCGTGATCCATAAACACCATCCGGTTCGCCACTTCACAGGCAAATCCGATTTCGTGTGTCACCACCACCATGGTCATGCCGTCCTGCGCCAATTCTTTCATCAAGGCAAGCACTTCCCCCACCATTTCCGGATCAAGGGCGGATGTGGGTTCATCAAAAAGAAGCACTTCCGGCCGCATTGCCAGCGACCGGACAATGGCGACCCGCTGTTTCTGCCCGCCGGACAACTGTGGTGGATAGGCATCAGCTTTGGATGCCAACCCGATCCGTTCCAGTAATTTTTCCGCCTCCGCATCCGCTTCGTCCTGACTCATGCGCCCGGTCAAAACCGGAGAGAGCGTAATATTTTTCCGGATCGTCAAATGGGGAAACAAGTTGAAATGCTGAAAAACCATCCCCACCTTTTCCCGGTAGGCATTCAATTCTTTTTCCCGTTTGCCGAGGGCTTTCCCGTGGAAAAAAATCTCTCCGGCATCGGGTTTTTCCAGCAAATTCAAACAACGCAGGAAGGTGCTTTTCCCGGATCCGGAAGGTCCCACAATAAACAATGCTTCGCCCCGAAAAACCTCCAGCGAAACCCGGTCCACAGCACGCACCCCGGAAAAATCTTTGACAAGCTCCCGGACTTCAAAAATGACATCTTTACTCATTTTTCTTCAATCTCCCTTCAAGAACGGCAAGGAGTTTACTGAAAAGCATCACCACGGCAAGGTAGATCAATGCGACCGCAATGAGCGGCATAAAAGCATTGTAGGTCTGACTGCGGATAATATCCCCGCCTTTGGTCAGATCTTCCAGCGCAATATAGCCGGAAATACTGGTTTCCTTTAAGAGTACAATAAATTCATTCCCAAGTGCCGGAAGTACATTTTTCAATGCCTGCGGCAGGATGATCCAGCACATCGTCCTGCTGTAAGACAGCCCCAGACTGCGCCCGGCCTCCAACTGTCCACGGTCAATAGACATGATCCCGGAACGGATGATTTCTGCCACATAAGCTCCGGAATTGAGCCCGAATGCCGCCACAGCGACCACGATTTTATTGATATCCACCGCCCCGAAAATAACAAAGTAGATGATCAGGAGCTGCACCACCACCGGAGTCCCCCGGATCACCGTAAGATACACTTTGCAAATAAGGTTGAGCAGTTGAAATTTCCCCGTCTGATCCGCCGTACTGCGGATCACTGCCACCACAAAACCGATCATGATCCCGATCAGCACCGAAAGCAGAGCGATCAGCAATGTGATGACAAAACCACGCAAAAGATATAAATACCGGGATTCCGCTACAAAATTGACACGCAGATCCTCTTTCAACCGCTCCCACACCCCGGTCTGCCCGGCTTTTCCGGTGTCCGAAGTATCATTTTCTTTTTTATTGCGTTCAATGATCTGCTGCAGTGTGCCATCTGCAATCATTTCCTGCAAAGAACTGTTCAACGTCATCAGCAGATCCGGGCGGTCTTTGCTGACAGCAAAGGCATAATTTTCTGTCACCAGCGGTTCCGGAAGCAGATGCAGCGAAGGATTTTTCCGGACAAATACGTGCGAGGGATCACTATCCAGCACCACGGCATCCACTTTGCCGGTCAGGAGAGCCTGAATGGCAGTGGCGGCATCCTTATAACGCTGGGGTTCGGAAAGATTTTCTTTTACATAAACATCCCCGGTGGTCCCCTCCTGTACGCCGATTTTCAGCCCCTTGAGTTCATGATTTGCCAAAATGCCGGAATTTTTCCGTATCGTCACCAACTGGTGCGCACTGGTATAGGGAATGGAGAAGTCGATCTTCTTTTTCCGGTCTTCCGTAACCGTGATCCCGGAAGCGGCAACATCCGCTTTACCGCTCTGAACGGCGGCGATCAACGCGCCGAACTCCATATTTTCAATATCAAGTTCAAACCCGTTCCGCTTGCAGAATTCCTGCATGATATCCGGATCGATCCCCACAATTCGGCCGTTCCGGATCGTTTCATACGGCGGGAATGTGGCATTGGTCACCATCCGCAGTTTTGTTTTCTGCACCTCCCGCCCGCAACCGGGGAGCAGTAATGCCAAAAGAATGATTCCGGCAAAAAGAAAGAAGCCGGAGCATTTCCTGAAATCCATAAAACACCTCATCATTATCTATCCGGGTAATATACCATAAAATCAGTATATTTTCAAAGCAAAAGGGGATCCCCCCCCGCAAAACATTCAAATACGCCCGGAATAAGCCTTCCGCGCTCTCACCACTATCTCTTATTTTTATATTTTCTTATCAGCTGACGGATTTCCCGCGTCATATCCAGTGCCTGTTCTATAGGACGCCCCTGCTGATCTTTCCAATTGAAATCCACACCTTGTTTTAAAGCAAGTTCAACCACTTCAGGACTCTGATTGAATGCAATCAAATGCCACCATACTGGCAAACGGCAATAATACCCCGCTTGCGGGTGTCTCACAGAAATGATCCTGTCAGGATTCAATCCGGCATCCAACATTTTTTGCATCGCCTTTTCTGAAAAAGGAGTGTCCATAATATGCCCCAACGACTGCAGCAAAACCTTTCCGGAGCACCCCTCTATCAGCAACTGTTTATTACGCTTGGAAATAATTTCACGACGATATGTTGACATTGAAAACAAAGACCGAAGCCCGTAAAAATCCATATCATCCAAATACGGTACAAGTTGAGGAATCAGGCTTTCGCTATTGGGGAAAGTGCTGCAAATATAATACAAAGGTACTCCACGCAAACCAGCCCCGGCTTTCAACAGCATCAGCATGATACGACTTCTTTTTTCTGCCATATCCCGCGACACAGGACTGTACGTTAATCGTCCCGGTTCGGACTTGTAAAAAAGCAAATTAACAGGAGTAAAACGCTCCTTGCCACCGTTCGGAGATGCCCCGTTTTCCAATAAAAATTTGACCATTGCCTCGTCATCCCGGAAGCAGGCGTCCTGCAACAAACTCCTGTTATTATAAAGCCTGTGGTCCGGCGAAAATATTCCGAATTGAAACGCTTTTTTGATCGCCGCAAAATCCTGTTTCTCAAAAATTGCGGCAAATTCGCCCATATAGACAAAATCAGCAGCGACCTTCCCACCTGACACCATTGCCGGATCTGCGCCGCCCGCAAGAAGCAGGTCACGGATTCTCTTGCCGTCAGGAATCATGTATGCACTCATAAGTGCGGTCATCCCCTTTGCGTTCGTTGCATTGGGGTCGGCTCCAGCGGCAAGAAGAAGAAGTACCATTTCTTCATTCTTCTGCAATACGGCCTGAGATAAATGCTCCCCGGTCGGGGGGGCACCATCGGCAAGAAGTATTGCAAGTAAATCAAGCCTCTGCTTCGAAACAAAAGTGTTTCGCACCCAATAGGCAAAATACGATTGTAACCCCTTCCCGTTCAATCCATAACGACCAAGCTTTTCAACATTCATTCCATATTTGATTTCATCAAGTCCCGACGGATCAGCATAGAGTTGAATCAGCGTTTCAATCATTTTTTTGGGGTCCGCAAAGCGTCCGGCAACAGCAAGTTTAAAAATAGATCCGCTGTTTTCGGGATAACGCCCATCGGTCACATCCAAATTCGGATTGATTTTGAAACTTTTTAAATCGCCGAGCAATTTTTCAGCGAATTCACGATCCTTGTGAGTATACCCCATATTGCGGTACAGCTGGTGCGTATAAGAGGTGATCTCCTGACTCCATTTCCGCCCCATAGAAACACTGTATCGCTTATTTTTTGTATTCCGGATACGGAGATTGCGTTTTTTCAAGTAATCAAGCCGCTGAACTTTCGTCTTGCAAAGATCTTCAGCTTTTTCCACAATAGCCAAGCGTGCCCTCCGGATATCTTCCGGAATAGAATCCGGCATCTTACTCACCGAATCCCGCAATTCTTTTACCTCAACGGCATACTGTGCATAAGATTTCTGCAGTTCAGCAAAATGTTCATCCACAGAAAGTTTTTTTCCGGCAAAATTCCCAACACGGATATTCTTCCGCCATACAGGAAAAAGTGCTTCTGTTTTTTCGGCTTTCGGTAACGCCGCTTGATGCACAGATTTTTTTTCGGGTGCAACAACTGTTTTTTCGGGAATATTTTTTTCAACAGATGCCGCAGGAACCGGGGCAGCTTGCCTTTCTGCGCCCGGGGCGGATGGAGCCATTTGAGAAAAAGCAGATTTCTTCCCCTCCGGCAATTTATCCGGCAACCGCTCCGTATGCACCTGCAAAGGCGAGTAGGATTTCGCCTGCGGCACATCATACTTTAACTTGTGGGCAGAGAGAGCAATAAAGTCGATTTTACCCTTCATCCGGCTGTTCAATGTAAATGAACAAAGATTGAAATCAGCTCTCCATGAACCCATTCGCGCAAAAACCCAAGTCCCCAAAAGATGATTTTCAGAAAGAATCGTGATTTTGTTTTCGCGAAGATCCCGGAATATAACAAGGTTCATCCATCGCTCCGGAGTGATCTCAATGCCGATATCAGCATAATACGGATGCACGGAATCTCCCCAAACCATACGCAAAGTCCCATGTAAAATAAAAACATCCAGCCCGGCAATATTAAAAAGCCCTGCCATCTTCACATCCGGAACCTGAAAATTAATGAAACAGGTCACATATTCAGACGGCCGCACGTACCTGGCCGGCACCCCGTACCTAGAGGGTTCTCCCGGCACCGGCAGATTCGGATTCTTATCAAGCAACCTTGCGGCATCACTGTCAAGATCCAGAACGCCATCTTTCAACATATCCGGAAAAATATTCTTCCCCGCATCGGGAACTGTATCAAATGTAAATTTCTTGAAGCCCTCATAAGATACAATGACTTCCGGGTAATTTGTTACAGGTCCAGGCGTTTCTCCCCATCGATGAATCTTCCTTTTCCGCAACTCCGCCGGTGTATTTACAATCATCGGATGCATTTTGTTCAATCGAACTGAAAGGTCAACTGTTTTTGAAAGTTTTTGCATCTGCCGGGGGTTCTCCTTCTCCGGAAACAGCAATCCTTTCATAAAGTCCTTGTAGCTGACATTGCTTGCGCTCCGGTTCACCATGACATAATAAATATGAACCGCCGCCACCACAACAAGCAGGAGCGAAAAGAAAATCTTCAATCCGGCTGAAGCGATTTTGTCAAGAACCCCCTTTTTCTTTGTTTCTTTTTTAGCAGAAAAGAAAGTCGTTGCAAATGCCGTAACAACATTTTTTACCTTGCGAACCGGGGCGGGAAGACTTTTCCCGGGAACCACCCGTTCCGCCGCAGCCAGCAGTTCATCCACATTCTGGAACCGCTCCGACGGCTTCTTTCTCATCATCTTTTCCACCAGACGGATAAAATCGTCTGAAAGATCTTTCCGGTAATTCCGTAGCGGAACAGCCTCGTTCTGCATCATATTGAGGATCACCGCCACCGGCGTATCCCCCGTAAAAGGCATCATGCCGCTCGCCGCATGATACAATGTGGCCCCCAGAGAATAAATATCTGAACGGATATCCGTCTGATGAGCGGACTGACACTGTTCCGGAGAAGCATAACCGGGCGTCCCGATGGTGGATTGCTCCATGGTCAACGTCATATCCCCCATCTGATGATTGCTCTCTATTTTGGCGATCCCAAGGTCCATCAATTTATAAACATCATCATTGGTGTACATGATGTTGGAGGGCTTGATATCCCGGTGAACCACCTTTGCCGCCTCAAGGCTCTTCAAAGCCCCCGCAATGGACTTCAAAATTTCCAGCAGAGACTCTTCAGATAACACCCCGTTATTGATGATCTCGTGAAGCGTGAAGCCTTCCACATATTCCATGGCCAGAAAGAGATACCCGGTTTTAAAATCACTTCCGGCATCAAAAACGCGGACGATATTCGGGTGATTCAAACTGTGGGTCAACTTGGCTTCCCGGATGAAACGCTTGATAAATACCGGGTCATTTTCCTGATCCAATGTTTTCTGCATCAGTTTCAGGGCGCAAGTCTGCTTCAAGAGAAGATGTTCGGCAAGATAAACTTCCGCCATCCCGCCTTTGCCCAGAAGTTTGATGATCCTGAATTTGTCAAAAAAAGCACCATCTTCCAGCATACGCCCCTGCCCCTGACGGACAACGCCTTCCGCCAGAGTATAAGTATCCGCCTCCTGCAGCCCCAGGTGATCCGCCTGTATCAAAGCCCCGCATTTCGGGCAGGCGTTCCCCTCATCGTGCAGAATGGAAAGGGGGACTTTGATCTTGACCCGGCATTCGTTGCACAAAATAAGAGCCGAATATTCTTCATAGGGAGAATCCTCTCCGCATTCCGGGCAATGGATCAACGGGGGATAAGTTCCGCCGTCATACTCATAATGAAACCGTTTTTTGCAACGGGGACAGTCCAGAATGTGCTCAAACATGCCTATACTCCCAAGTTATCACACCCCGTTCAAAAGAGCTGTTATTTCCGCAATCAGCTCTTCATAGGAGTGATGCCGGTCTGCGATATTCCTCTGCATCATTTTTCTTATCATCCGGATACAGCCTTCGGAACACCTGTTTTGAAAACTCTCCACCGGCGGCGGCGAAAATGCCATGGTCTGATTATAATACTCCATGACGGAGTCCGCTTCCATAGATTCCCGACCGGTCAGAAGGTAAAACAATGTTGCCCCCAAGGAATAAATATCCGACCGGAAATCCACATCCTTGAAATTGGTAAAATGTTCCGGGCTCATATATCCCGGAGTCCCCATGGAGGAATGGGCCATGGTGATTTTGCTGGTTTGGGACAACTCTTTGCCATATTGTTTGGACAAGCCGAAATCCAGAAGTTTGATATGGGAATCGGTATCCACCATAATATTTTCCGGCTTGATATCCCGGTGAATGATTTTAAACTCATTCCAAATATCCTGCAAAGCCCGTGCAACCTCAAATGCAATAGTTAAAACCGTTTCTTCATCAAATTCGCAGTTTTTGTAAAGTTCCTTGAGATTGCTGCCGTTAATATACTCCATCACAATATAAGTACTGCCGGAGGCCTCCCAGTAATCCATGATCCGGGCGATCCGCTTATTATTGTTGAGGGAACTCAAAATACCGGCTTCCCGCTTGAACCGCTTTTTACTGACATCGTTGGGCTGTTTCAATACTTTCAGCACATAACGGGTGGAAATGTCCCCCAGCGGATGACACAAATAAATAGATCCGTATCCGCCGCCATTCAAATAGGAAAGCACCCGGTATTTGTGAGCGATCACACTGCCGACTTCTATGATCGTCACCGTTTTTTTGACAAAATTACAAGCGGGACAACGCAAAAGCTCCACATCCTCCGGATCCGGTTGGAATTTCTGCCCGCAAACCGGACAATTTCCATAGTCCGGAGCCCCAGTCCCCGTATCTAAAACAATTGTCTTATCATCATCCGACATTTTATCATCGCCTCATATTATCCGTTATCCAAGTCTCTCCCAGGATAATACTTAAAAAAAATACAATGAATAATGTATCATAATAAATATTTTTTTCAAGCAAAACAAACGATAGAGAGCATTTCATTTGCCGGATTTCCAACAGTAGTCAAAAGTAACTGCTTTTTCTTCAGAATCAAATGCAATGTATGTTTCAACTTTCTTCGGACGGAGTTTTGCAGTATGGGGAACAGCACCTTTGTTATACTTTATTACCCGTTCCCGCAAATCAGAAGTATGACCGATACAACATTGATCAGGAAGATCAGTGATGCGTAAAATATATCTCAAATGGAATGTCTGTAAATTCCGCAAAAATAAAAGCCGTCCCAGAAACAGACTCACGCCAAAGAGAATTACGCTGTCAGCAAACAACATACCGGAAAATTGATTCAGAAAAAGCAGAAAACTGCAGAAAAATATCAACAAAAAGTTCTGTCTGCGTTAAATTCTGGAATCAATTGAAAAATCCGGCAAAGTCAATTATCAAATTTTTCTTTTATTCCGAGTTTATTCATCCGGTAATTCATCATACGGGGGGAAATCCCCAATTCACGGCCTGCCTCTGAAAAATTTCCTTTGCTGCGTTTGATCGCCTGTGTGATCAATTCCCGCTCGTAACCGGCAAGCAAAAGATCTATTAAAGGCTTTTCCCCCACTTCCGGCATAGCATAATGAGTCTGCTTGTACTGC
>JAFTIA010000069.1 GCA_017457105.1 Lentisphaeria bacterium
ATTCCGCAAAAGGTGGAAGGTATTGCCTAAAATATTCCAGGAAACTTTCAAACCGGCTTCCGCAGGCGGTGCCGCCGGGATCATTCTGGCGGCGATGCAGCCCGCCACAGCCAGAACCACCAGCACGCCCCCCGCCCACAGCGATCCGCCGGGGATCGCCACGATCAAACTCCCGGCAATGGACCCCGTGAGGATGGCAATGAATGTCCCGGCATCCACCAGCGCATTTCCTGCCAGAAGCTCTCTGCCCGCAAGATGCTGCGGCAAAAGCGCAAACTTTGCCGGACCGAAAAAGGTGGATTGCGTCCCCATGAAAAAAAGAAGTATCAGCAGCACCTCCACCCACCGGAAATACAATGCCGGAACCGCCAGAAGCATCAGAAAAACTTCCACATATTTCACGATCCGGCAGCACCGTGCCTTGTCTGTGCCATCCACCCATGTTCCGGCGGCGGCGGAAAAAAGAAAAAAGGGCAGAATAAACAATGCCATGGCAAGATTGGTCAGCACTCCCGCCCGTGCAGGGTCCCGGGAAAGAAGAAATGTAACCATCGTCAGGATGGCGCACTTGAGAAAATTGTCGTTAAAAGCGCCGGTGTACTGGGTTACAAAGAGCGGCATAAAACGCCGTTTTGTAAACAGCATAAAGGAGTTGCATTTTCCGTCATTTTTCCGTCATTTCCGCAATACAGATTTTTTTCCGGATCTCCGCCGCATCTGCAAGGCGGAAATCTCCGTAAAGAGGTGTCAGGCAGTTGGCGGAAGCCGCCGCCAGTCCGGAAGCAAAAGCCTCCACCGGAACGGCTCCATTCAGCAGTTCTCCCGCCAGCACGGCACCGCAGGTATCCCCGCAGCCGATGGGGCTTAAAATATGTTCCAGTTCCGGCAGAGTCAACTGCCAGAAGTTTTCCCGGGTGGCGGCAAACGCCTGCCCCGGACCGTCCGTGATCGCCGCAAATTCAAGTGACGGATACTTGAACAAGCTCAAAATACCGGATTTGACGGAGTCCATGCCCGTCACTTTCTGCAATTCGGAGCGGTTGATCTTGACAATGCTTTTCCATGACCGGTCCAGCAATTCCGGCAAATCCTTCACTGTATCCAGCAGAAGCGGCACCCGGCGGATGCGGGTCAGGTCGGCGGCATGGTGGTAAAACCCTCCATCAGAACCATCCGGCAGAGAGCCGCAAAAAGCCGCCATCCCAGCATCCGCCAGTTCCCGGTCAAAAAGCCGCAGGAGCATGGTGATTTCCTCTGGTGTCAGGGCTTTCCCGGGTTCAATCAATTCCGTACAGCGTCCGCTTTTTTCACAACAACTTATACAACAGCGTGTTGGAGCAGTTTTTACAGAATAGGCCACCATCTTTTCCTGTTCCAGATACGCTGTCAGCCGGTCGCCGTTTTCGCCTCCGGCAGTCTGGATCAGGACGGGGGCAACCTTCCCCGCCGTCTTTGCCGCACGGCAGAAATTCACCCCTTTCCCCGAGGCAAACTCCAGCAGTTCCCCGGCACGGCACACTTCCCCAATGGCAAGTGACGAAAAGCGCAACACCTTCTGCCATGCGGGGTTCGGCCCTAAAATAAGAAGTTTTTTCATGGGTTTACAGGTCCCTTCTGCCGTCAAATGCCGCAGAAATGGTGGCGGCATCCGCATAACCGAGTCCTGCGCCCGCCGGCAGCCCCAATGCAGGACGGGTGATCTTTACATGGCAGTTTTTCAGCAGTCCGGCAAGGAAAATCGCCGTGGCACGGCCCTCCACATCCGCACCGAGTGCAAGGATCACCTCTTTGCACTCCGGATCTTCTGCACGGCGGAGCAGGCTCCCCGTGGCAAGGTCTTCCCCGTTGCTTCCGGAAAGAGGGGAAAGTTTCCCGCCGAGAACATGGTACAATCCGCGGTAGATCCCGGACTTTTCCACTGCAAAAATCTGCTGCGGCTCTTCCACCACACAGAGAAGACTGCGATCCCGGGTGACATCGGCACAGATGGGGCACAGGGTGTCTTTGGCGGAAATGGCTCCGCATTCCGGACAGAACCCCACTGTATTTTCCAGTTCTGCAAGGAGATTCCCCAATGTCTGCTGTTTTTCAGCATCCCAGCGAAGTATGCTCAATGCCGCACGCTCCGCCGCACGGCGGCCGATGCCGGGGAGCGTCCGCAAAAGCTCCATCAGTTTTTCCAGATGTTCAGGATACTGCGGGGTACGGGTCATTTTTCAGGCTTGACCTCTTTGCCGAGAACGATCCCTTCGGCAAACATCTGTTTCTTCCACACGATCCACAGCGAAAACCACCCGGCAGAATGAGTGGCAATACGGGATACCACCACTTTTTCCGCTTTCATGCGGTTGCCTTCATCGATGAGCATCCGATCCATGTACCCCTCCTTCAGGAAGTTGCGGAACATGCTGTATCGCCGTGAGTTGGGATAATGGGGCTTGCCGCTCCAGAGAGGAATGCCGCCAAAGAGATACATCCCCCGGTTTTCCGCCTGAACGATCCCCAATACCTGACGGTCCTGATACTCCGTCCCCGCCGGGACCGGATCCACCGTAACAATGGAAGTTCCGCCCATACAGCCGCACAGGCAAGCCAGTACCGGCAGTCCGGCCCAAAAGATGATTTTACGCAGCATTACCAGGTAAATCCCATGTTGAAGTGGAACCGGAATTTGCGGGAAAGGTTATCCTGATTGTTCACCACAGGATATGCCAGATCCAGCTTGATGGGAGCATTGATCATGGGCAGCATAAGCCGCAATCCGTACCCGACACCCATATTGATGCCGCCGGGACCGAAGCTGTACGCATTTTCCCAGGTGTTCCCCACATCCATAAATGCCGCACCGCGGATAAAACTCCAGATGGGGTGGCTGACTTCCATGGTCGCCAGAAGCATGGTACTGCCGCCCTTGGGCCGCCCGGAACTGTCCAGCGGCGAAACATCCCGGTAAGAGAAGCCCCGCAGAGAATCGCCGCCGCCCAGGAAATAACGCTCAAAAAGCGGCGTTTCATCATTCCGGTTAAAGCAGGAAACCACCCCGGCACGGGCACCGATCATCGCCACGATCGCTTTGTCAAAGAAGGACATATAACCGCTGAACTTGGCTTCCAGCCGGTAGAAATTGTTGCTGGAACCGGCAATGCGGGGAGAAATTGCCCCGAGGACATTGACATTGTAGCCGCTGGTGGGATTGATCAGACTGTCCCGGGTATCCCGGTCCAAAAGCAGCGAAAACTGGCTGACCCACTGATTGCCCCGTTCCCGGCGGGTTTCCGGCCCTACGTGGTGGGACATATCAAAAATCCGTACCTGCTCAAACTTGTATCCGCCGGTTATGCTGGTGAAATCGTCAAAAATCTTCCGGGAAAGACCGGCACGGACACCGATGCGCCGTTCGCTCCAGTATTCGTAATCCAACTCGTTCCAGTAGCCGGAAAGATCCAGTTTCAGCGGCAGATCAAAGAGCCACGGCTCGGTAAAGTCCACATTGAACCCCATCCGTTCCACACCGAACAAGCCCTGCAGACGGAAACGCTGACCGCCGCCGTAGAACCAGTTTTCCGGGGAAAACAAGTCAAAATTGTTGCTGGAGATTTCCGCCATCCCCACCAGACTGTTCACATCGGAAAATCCGGCACCGATCTTGAAATTGAAACGGTCATCCTTTTCCGTCACCCGGAATTCCACATCTTTTTCGTTCACATCATCGGCGTTATTGGTAACGGCTTCCACTTCCGTAAAATACCCCATGCCCATCAGACGGGACTTGCTGACTTCGATACGGTTGCGGTCCACCGGGTCGCCGGGCTGAACAGCCAGTTCCCGGCGGATCACCTTGTCTTTGGTGTAAATATTGTTCACAATATGCACCTGCCGGACATGGTAACGGCGGCCGGGCGTTACAGAAAACCTGACTTTCACGGTGTGTTTGCTGTAATCCGCGATCCGTTCTGCCCGCACGACCACATCCGAGTGACCCATGGATTCATAAAATTCTGTGACAGCCTTGACTGCGGCAGTTTCGTCCGGCAGAGAGAAGGGCTTGTCCACCGGGATGACGATCATCTTTTTTACCGTTTCCAAATCCTCTGCAGGAACGCCGGCGATTTCCACGCCGGTCACGGTGTAGGGTTTCCCTTCGGTAACTTTAAAAGTAATATCCGCATATTCCGGATCATCCGCAAGCGGTGCAACAGAAAGGGTTTCCACCTTTGCATCCAGATAACCGTATTTCAGGAAGCAATCCCGCAGACGGGCCTCGTCATTCAAGAGTTCACTGCGATCCAGAAGACCCACATTCAGATGTTTCCCGAGAAGAGGAATGGCACCCAGCCAGGAATAACGGTTGGCAATCGCATCCTTCAATTCCCCTTCCGGCACACCGGTAACACCCTCAAATCGGACATCATTCACCCGGACTTTCAGGTTTTCCTTGATCGTGATGAAGACATTGACTTCGCCTTCCCCGGCCGGTTCGATCTTCCAGGAAACCCGGGCATCGTTATAACCGTCTTCCTTGTAGAGTTTGCGGACTGCCGCCACCGAAGCACGGAGTTTCTGCTCATTCAGCGGAGACCCTTCCGTAAGAGTGGTAACTTCCCGGATGGCGGAGTCCTTCAGCTTTTCATTGCCGGTCACAGTAAATTTGCGAACCAGCGGCTTGAGTTTTACGGTATAAACAACATCCACATCGCCATCGCTCCGCTTGACGGCACGGGCGGAAACATCGGAAAATACCCCCGTCTGATACAAACGCTTGATATCTGCATTCAAAAGTTCCGCATCAAAATGCGCCCCTTTCCGCAACCGGGTATTGTGATCCAGAAACGCCCGCTGTACGGGACTTTTCCCTTCCTGATGAAACTGGATTTCCGCAATATTTTGAGCAAATACAGAAGTTGCCCCTTGCAAAACGATACCGGCAAATGCGGCAATGCACAACTTTTTCAAAGAAAACATCTTTCCTCTCCGGATAATAAGTATGTAAAGTTATGCTATAATATAACACTTTTCTCCGGATTTTTCCACTTTTTGCGGAAAAAAGTTTTCAAAAGAGGGCAGGGGGCGGAAAAGGAGGGCGCAGTGCGCAGGGCTTGCCATGGCGCAGCACAGCAGAGACGGGTGCTACCCGTCACTCTTGCGCTTTGCCCGGGTGGTGGGGGCGGTGTTGGCAGGATCATCCGGCCAGAGGTGTTTGGGGTAACGCCCCCGCATTTCTTTGCGGACATTTTCCCACGACCCCGCCCAGAATCCGGGAAGATCCCCGGTGATCTGGATGGGCCGCCCTGCCGGGGACAGCAATTCCAGCAGAAGCGGCCACTTTCCCCCTGCAAACATGGGGTGGACTTTCTGCCCGTACATCTCTTGAACCCTGACTGCCAATGTGGGCTTTTCCCCGCTGTAATCGATCCGCAGACGGGATCCGGCAGGCGTGAGAAATCGCTCCGGATATTCTGCATCCAGTTTCATGGCAACAGGATAAGTAAGCCATTGCTTGAAAACATTGCTCCAATCCACTTTCCGCAGATCATCCACACTGCGGGCATCTGTCAGCAGAAGGAGTTCTTCCCAGTGTTCCGCAGGATCCTGCCACGCCTCCGGCTCACACCGGCAGGCAAAACGCAGCCGTGTCAGCCATGCAGCACTTTCTGTATTCAGTGCCAAAACATTTTCCCCCCGCTGACGGATCACCTGAGCCAGAAGCTCTGCCGTTTTTTCCGCATCCGGCACCGCAAGACGGGTGGATTGCAGAACAATGGCACCCAAAACTTCTTCCCGGAACGCTGTTACACGATCCTTTTCCAGCCGCACCGTTTCGGCAGTTGATGTTTGAAAATCCTGCCGCAACCACTCTTCCCGGTAAGGCAATGCCAGACGGATCCGGGCATTGCTCCCCGCTCCATCCAGGTGCGCCGCCACGATCCACTCCTGATGACGGAGCGGATCTTCCGGCAGAAATGCCGCTCCGCGCCCGCCGGATAATAAAAATCCCTGCCCCCGGCGGCGGCCGATACGGTCCGGATACGCATGCGCCAGTAAACGCCCCGCTTCCGCATCGTCTTCTTCCCGGTAACGGACACCTGCAGTATGGAGCAGTGCATCCCGGGCGGCATTCAAGGCGGGAAACGCTTTCGGGCGGCTCCGCCAGCGATCCAGACGCTCCAGAAGGTCGGCATTGCCGCCCCCGATATCACGCTCCGTGATCAATGCCGCCAGTTCTGCGGCAAGTGAAATCACCCCTTTTTCCCGGGCGGCAAGCATCATCCCGGCAAGGCGGGGGTGGGCGGGATAACGGCTCATGGTACGCCCCCGGTCCGTCAAACGGCCCGTTTCATCCAATGCCTCCAGTTTCTGCAAAAGGCTCTGCCCCTCCTGCCATGCAGGTTTGGGAGGCATATCCAGCCAGTGCAAATCTTCCGGCGGCGCACCCCAGCAGGCAAGTTCCAGCACCAGACCGGTCAGATCCCCCGTACAAATTTCCGGCAGACGGTTTTCCGGCGATTGAGCAAATTCGCTTTCTGTACAGAAGCGGTACACCGCCCCCGGGGCAAGACGGCCCGCACGGCCCGCACGCTGACGCATGGAACTTTGGGAAGAGCGGACCGTCACAAGCCTTTCCATGCCGCTTGCCGGATCAAATTTGGCAACACGCTCCAGACCGCTGTCGATCACGATACGGATGCCTTCAATGGTCAGACTGCTTTCGGCAACATTGGTGGCGATCACGATTTTCCGCACCCCTTCCGGGGCGGGCTGCAGAACTGCCCGCTGCTGTTTCAAATCCATACTGCCGTACAAAACGGATACTTCAATACCGGGTGCAACTTTGTTTTTCAACCATTCCGCCGCTTCCATGATCTCCCGGTATCCGGGGAGAAAGATCAATAGATCTCCCGGCTCTTCATGGAGTGCCGTCATGGCCAGCGTCGCCGCCCGCTCTCCGGCAGAAGCCGCATCGCCAAAGCCCGTTCCCCAATACTCTTTTACAGGGAAAAGCGTTCCATTGCAGCGGACAATGGGAACATTGCCGAGAAGCTGCGCCACCGCCTGATCGTCCAGCGTGGCGGACATCACCAGAATTTTCAAGTCCGGGCGCAGTGCAGAAGCGGAATCCAAAGCCAGTGCCAGAGCCAGATCCCCTTCCAGATGCCGCTCGTGGAATTCGTCAAAAATCAGAAGATCCACGCCGGTCAATTCCGGATCCTGCTGGAGCATCCGGGTAAGGATCCCTTCGGTCACGACCTCAATACGGGTATTTTTGCTGACACACTGCTCTCCCCGGATACGGTATCCGGCAATGCCGCCGGGTTCGGAGTCCAGCAGTTCAGCAATGCGGTTCGCCGCCGCCCTCGCCGCCAGACGGCGGGGTTCCAGCATAATGATTTTACGGGCAATCTGCAATAATCCCGGCGGTACCAGCGTCGTTTTGCCGGAACCGGGCGGAGCCGCCAGTACGGCGGCAGGATGATCTGCAAGAACCTGCCGCAATTCCGGCAGGATCTCCATAACAGGCAGTTTACAGCTCATTGAGCCGCCCATTGTCCCGCATCCGCCGGGGCAGGAGTTCACTGGCGGCAATCAGCATCAGAAGCAGGAGGAAGCGATCCGAGCCATCTGTATCAAACCGGAGTTCCACCCACAGTTTGAGCTGGACCCACAAATTGTTTGCCACATAGGTTTCCGCTTCCAACTCCCTGATCCGCAACCCGCCTGCCACAAAAAGCTGGCTTAAAAATTCCTGCACAGGCTGATCCGGCGTTTTGGGTGTAATGCCGTAAAGCGCCAGTTCCAATGACAGGATCTGCTGCATGCAGTTGATGTAATCTCCGGCATCATAAGCCTCCATCCATGCCTCAAAATCGGTCTTACTGCCCGGCAGAAATGTTTTCCATGCCGGATGAAGCGAAATCTGTTTCAGGAGTTTTTCCACCTCCGAACCGGGACGGCGGTTTTCGGAGTCGAAAACGATATAAGCGGAGTTTTTGTCGTGCATGATCAGCCGTGCCAGCGAAATCAATGTCTGCTGCCGGGTCACGGCATAACTTTCAAAAGACAATACACGGAACACATTTTTGATGTACCGGAAATCCCCTGTTCCCAAACGGCTCAATGCCTCCGCCGCAGGAAGCCAGCGATCCTGATACCGCATATCCACAAGAATCTCCAACAGCACCTTTTCCGCAGAAACATCCCCCAGAAGTCCGGCCGCAAAAATACAGGATTGAGCCAGAGCCAGATCCGGGGCCTTGAAGTGATTCACCAATGCCGGTACGCTTTTCCGTACCCGCAGCCGCCCCAATGTCCGTGCCGCCATGGCCTGCAGCCCCAGTTCAGGAATATCCAGAAGCCGGATCAATTCATCCTCCACGCCGGAAGAAACGTGCCCCTCCATGGTGGAGAGATTCAGCAATGCACTGTCCCGGACACGGCTTGAGGGAGAATAAAGCCCCTGTATCAATTCATCTGAAATAATGTTGGAGTGGAATTGCCGGAGTTTTTTGGTCCGCACCTGTTCCCCGATGGGCTGGGAAAGAACATGTGCCTGATAAACCATCCGCACCGGATTGCCGGAGAACAATGCCTTGATCATATCCCCCGCAGAAAGCCCCCCGTCTTCCTTGAGATAACGGAGAAGGAAGAGAGAGAGCCCGAACCCCACGGCAGTACAGAATGTCAGAATACTGTAAGGCTCAATATGATACTCTTTCACCCATGCCGCAGAATTGAGGTATTTGTAAAAGAATCCGCTCAAGCTGAATACCGTAAACCCGAGGAAACCCATGATGGCACCATAGAGCGCAATGGAAATACTGCGGAGATGCTGGGCTCCGGAAGAGGTCAGCATCGCCATCAGCGAGGCCAGCCGGCCGGTATTGAAGAATCCCGCCACCAGAAAAGCCGGCAGCACCATGTAGAATCCGGGATCCATTTGCGGCATGGTCAGCCCTACTGTGCCTGCAATGGACTGCAGCACTCCGTGGCAGTATTTATCCAGAAAACCGCCGCCGGGGATCCACAGAAATGCACACAGCAGAAATTCCACCACTTTCATGCTTACACAAAGTGCCAATACCGATTTATTGCCGTATTTGGAACCGATGATCCGGAAGAAAAACGCCCCGGCGATCCCGGCAAGAGAACCGAAAATCGTTAAAATTTGAAAATTCAGCATACTGAAATTCATGTTTTTCAGCAGGAAGATATTATAAAAACCGGCACAGCAGCATTCTGCAACCGTTCCGACGGCAAAAAACGCTGTCAGTGCTTGAAACTGGCGGTTTTTCAAAACCTCTTTGATCTGTTCGAGCGGCGAACCGATAATGTCCTCTCTGGTATCCCGGTCCGGCAGGAACCAGTAAACATACAGCGAAAGAAAACCGAAAATCACCCCGATGGGCAGCAAAATCACATAGGTGCTGATATTGTCTTTGCCCAACATATCCACGACTTTGCCCACCACCAAACCGCAAATCATGGAGAAAATCAACGCTGCACCGCCCCGGCGGTTCCAGAATTCAGCAGATTCCCGGGGCGGAATGATTTCCCCCATCCAGGCATTTACCAATGCCCCGCACAGCTGAACACTGCCGTAACAGATAAGCTGGATCACAAAAAAGAGTGCCACCGCCACCGTTGCGGAAAGATTTGTCCAGAACGCCGCCAGCAATGCCAGCAAAAGAAAGCTGGAATAGTAAATGACAATACATGTCAGATAAAAGGTTTTGCGCCGGAAATAACGGGGCTGGATCAGGGACCCCACAAGCTGAAGCGGCAGACACAGAGACCCCAGAGCTGTTACAAACCCGATCTGCGGATCGGTCAAGTTCAGCGCATTCAGCAAACCGGCAAAGACAGCTCCGGTAGCACACGCTGCAAATCCGCACCAGATGATCACGCAGATAATGAAGTGATTCATGTACCGCCGGGTCATCCGCGGCGGGATATTCTGCATTTGAACAGCCATAGTTCTCCTTTACCGGTTGATGGAGGTTTTAAAAACCGGAGGCATAATATACTGCTTCTGCTTTACTTTGCAAGTGGTTTTTCTGCGATCACGCAGGGGAGGAGATTCAGCCCCGGATCAGGGGAGTACCGGAGCGTCTTTTCCGTGGATATTCCGGTAAAGTTTTCCGGCAGTGCGGTCCACATCCCGCCAGAATTTCTTTTCCTCCCGGAAAATCTCCGGCAGACTTTTCCGGCTGTATTCCCGCATGAACCTGCAGAGGTCCCGCCTGCTCAATCCCGCATCCATGGCGGAAAACCACAATCCGGCCACATCTTTGACCAGATAACGGTAAGGAACTTTCTCCCGGATCTGCGCCCGGTGGAGATCGATCACATGCAATATTGGTGCAGGCCGGTTCACGGTGGATTTTTTCAGCAGAAAATGGCAGATGTAACAATCCCGGTGATTCATGCCGCCCCGGTGCATGATGCCTGTCATAAACCCGAGCTGCCGCACCAATGCACACCGCTGTTGATAAGGAACGGCATGGGGCCCTGTGATTTTTGCCAGATCTTCCAGACTGATGACATCGGTCAACTCTTCCGTGATGATGAACGATTCTTTTGCGGCGGGGTTCCAGCCGCGGACTCCGTATGCGGCACAGGTCATGGTATCCACCGAAAGAGATTCCAGAAGCCGGATGGCACGGTATTCATTTCCGGCATCGGTAATGGGTTTCTTGAACTGCAAAAGATCTTTCAGCACCTCTTTCCAGCCGATCCCCCGGTGGAGTTTGGCAAAATAGCCCTTCCCCTGAAATTCAAACCGGATCGTCCGGCGGCTCTTCACCTCCCGGAAAGATTCCCCGGAAAGAGCAAAGGCTTCCTTGAATACATCTTTTTGATCCCAGGCGGCGGAAAACGTTTCATCCAAATACAACTTCATGATCTGCAAAGCCTTTCCATTTCATCTGCCACGAATTCCGGCCGCCGGAAAAGGTCTGCATTCCCGGCATATTGCACCGCCTGACGGCGGCGTTCTTCCAGTCCGGCAAGAAATTCTGCCAGTAATCTGTTCCACTCCGATTGCCGGAATTCCCCTTCCGAAACCATCCCTCCTGCGGCACGGACGATCCCCGCATAACCGCAAACAGAGGTGCAGAGAACGGGCAATCCTGCGGCGGCGGCTTCCGCCAGCGCATTTCCGGCGGCTTCCCGGCGTGCCGGATGCACCATGCCGTCTGCGGCAAAAAGAAGCGTGGGCACATCATCCCGGGGGCCTGCAAAGTGAACCCGATCCAGCACATTCAGCGACTCTGCCAGTTTGCGGAAGCGGCTGCTTTTTTCCCTGCCCGCCACCAGAAAATGAACATCCGCAGGCAATGTGGGCATGGCAAGGATATTCCGGTCCACGCCCTTGGTTTGGAAACTGGACCCGATCTCCACCAGAAGCCGGGCATGGGGGGGGATGTGGAACTCCCGCCGGATCTGCTGACGGGCGGCATGGATGATTTCCTCCTCTTCCGGACGGCGGCAGGCTCTGCTGATTCCCGGAGGGATCAGAATAAACCGTTCATCCTGTGTTCCGTAACAGTCCTGATACTGTTCCTTCTGGCCCTGCGTAAGAGCCAGGATACGGGTAGCGGAACGGGGATCGAAAACCGCCTTTTCCATCCGGCGGAAGATCCGCTCTCTGGGATTGAAGATCTGCCCGAACCACCCCCGGTGACCGGCGGCAAAACAACTGTCCGCCGCAAAATAAAGATCCAGACCCGCCATACGGTTGAACCCCAGAACAAGGTCAAAATTTTCCTCCCGCAGCAAGCCGGAAACTTTTTCCTGAAAACACAATGCGGAACGGTGATTGCTCAAACACTTGCAGCTGACCTGCCGCACCCTTGCCCCTTCCGGCAGAGGGCCCTCCCAGGAGCCGCAGAAAACCGTAACATCATGTCCGCGGCGGATACACTCCTCCAGGATCCGGCGGAAGTCCGTCTGCAACCCTCCATGAGGGAAACAGCGGAATAAAAGCATGGCAAATCTCAACATATCTCTCCTGTTCCAACTCCGGCACAGCAAAAACATTCCGGAATACAACTCATAAACAATAGCACGATTTCTGCAAAAATACCACCTGCCGGAACAGTTTTGCCCGTTTTTTTTCATGCCCGCTCAAAATTAAAGAAAAAAAACATGTTTTTCTGTGGAAATTTTGTTAAACTGTTGTACATTACTTTATGAAGAGAGTTGTCAATCATATCAATAAAGGGCGCAAGCCCGGAAATTATGGAGAAAAGATCATGAAACATTGGACGTTGTGCAGTTTGCTTGCTGTGTGTGCGCTGGCATTTTTGACCGCCGGGTGCGTGGATAACAGTATTCCGGATGATATGCCGCCGCTGCCTCCGGCGCAGGAAGATGTGCTGGGCGGTGCCGGTACTACGGATCTCTCCCGCGGCGGCGCGTGGGGCGATGGTGCGGATTCCTCCAGCGTTGCAGCCGGTGCCAATGGCGACTGGACACCCGTGGATCCGGGCAACAACCTCGGCTTCCCCATTGTTTACTTCGGTTTCGATACGGATGAACTGGCTCCCGGCGAAACTGCCAAGCTGGATAAAGTTGCAGGGTATCTCCTCAAGCAGGCCACTCTGGGGCTGATCATCGAAGGTCATTGTGACCAGCGCGGTACCGAAGAATACAACCGTGCGCTGGGCGACCGCCGTGCCAACTCCATCCGTTCCTATCTGGTGGGGGCCGGCATTGAAGATGCCCGGATCAAGACCATCAGCTACGGGGCTGACCGTCCGGCGATGGACGGTTCCGGCGAATCTGTCTGGAGCAAGAACCGCCGCGGTGTTCTGGTTCCCGCCCGGATGAAGTGATCCGGTCCGGACAAGATCCGGAAAAACAGTCAATGCCGTCCGTCGCCCCCAAACGATGGGCGGCATTTGTTGTCAGGAAACAGATGTTTTGAAAAAATTCTAACATTTTGAGGAATTTGATATGAGCAAGATCAAAGCCAATCATGTCTTTACATCGGAATCCGTTTCCGAGGGACATCCCGATAAAGTTTGTGACCAGATCTCCGATGCCATTCTGGATGCGTGTTTGATGCAGGACCCCGAAAGCCGGGTGGCCTGTGAAACACTCTGCACCACCAATCTCATCGTCATTTCCGGCGAAATCACCACCAATGCCAAAGTCAACTGGCAGGAAGTTGCGCTGGGGGCCGTCCGGAAAATCGGGTACACGGAAGCCGGGCTGGGCTTCTCCGATGCAGATGCAAAGGTGATGGTTTGCATCCACAGGCAGTCTGCAGATATCTCCCAGGGCGTGACCGAAGGCAAGGGCAAGTACAAAGAACAGGGCGCAGGGGATCAGGGGATGATGTTCGGCTATGCCAGCGATGAAACCGCTGAATTGATGCCTGCTCCGATCCTTTACAGCCACAAGATCGTGGAAGAACTGGCCCGTCTCCGCAAAACGGAACCGGAAAAATACGCTTATCTGCGGCCGGACTCCAAAAGCCAGGTTTCCATCCGTTACGAAAACGGCAAGCCTGTGGCGGTGGAAACGGTAGTCGTTTCCCACCAGCACACGCCGGATGCCAAAATGAGCGAACTCACAGCACTGGTCAAACAGGTGGTGAAAAAGGTCATCCCCGCAGAATTGCTCTCTTCCAAAGTGAAATACTATGTGAACCCCACCGGCAGGTTTGAAATCGGCGGGCCCGACGGGGATACGGGGCTGACCGGGCGCAAGATCATTGTGGATACCTACGGCGGCGTGGGGTCCCATGGCGGCGGCGCATTTTCCGGCAAAGACCTCAGCAAGGTGGACCGTTCTGCGGCGTACATGTGCCGCTATATCGCCAAAAACATTGTGGCGGCGAAACTGGCACACAAGTGCGAAGTTCAGGTGGCATACGCCATCGGCGTGGCAGATCCCCTGTCGGTGAATGTGGATACGTACGGGACCGGCAAGTTTGATGATGATGCCAAGCTGGAAAAGATCATCCGGGAAGTTTTCGGCATGAAACCTGCTGAAATCATTCAGACGCTGGATTTGAAGCATCCGGGGAAAAAATGGTGTTATCAGGATGCCGCTGCGTACGGTCACTTCGGCCGTCCGCAGTTCCCGTGGGAAAAGACCGATAAGGTCAAGGCTCTTCAGGCCGCGGCAAAAAAGATCAAATAATGACCACTCCGGCAATTCTCGGCGTAGGGGGGGCATTGGTGGATGCCGTGCTCCCGGTGGATGAGGCCTTTCTTGCCGCCCATGTTCCGGGCGAAAAGGGCGGCATGGAATCGGTTTCCCGTGCGGATCAGGACCGCTGGATCGCCGCATCCGGGAAAACGCCCGCCCGTGCCACCGGCGGAGCGGCGGGCAATACCATTGCCTGTCTGGCGCATTTGGGGGTAAAAACCTCCCATTTGAGCAAAGTCGGCGTGGATGATGATGCGGATTTTTACCGTCGGAAACTGCAGGAACGCGGTACTGAAGTCCTTTTTACGGAGGATGCCCCCAGCGGTACCGGCAGATGTTTATCCATGGTCACGCCGGATTCGGAGCGGACCATGCGCACCAGTCTGGGAGCATCGGCAAAAATCACGCCGGAAGAAGTGGCAGCGGTGGACTTTTCCCGGTTTACACTGGTGTATATCGAGGGCTATCAGCTTTTCAATGCCGGGATCGTGCAGGAAACGCTGAAACAGGCGAAAGCGGCGGGTTGCCAAACTGCCATGGATCTTGCCAGTTTTGAAGTCATGCGGCTCTTCCGGGAGGATGTTTTGCAAATGCTGGCGCAGGATATGGATATGGTTTTTGCCAATGAGGAAGAGGCCGCCGTCCTGACAGGTCCCGGCAAAACCCCGGCAGAAATGGCACTGGAACTGGGGAAACTCTGCTCTGTGGCGGTGGTGAAATGCGGTGCGGCAGGGTCCTGTATCGTGCGTGACGGCGTATTGACGGAAATCACCATCACACCTGTCAAAGCACTGGATACCACGGCGGCCGGCGACAGTTGGGCGGCGGGGTATCTGTACGGGTATTGTCAGGGGTGGAACGATGTTCGCTGTGGCAGAGCCGCTTCCATTGTTTCCGCAGAAACCGTACAGGTTTTCGGCTCGGAACTGCCGCAGGAATGTTGGGAAAAGATTTATAAAAAAATGCAGGAGATATAAAAATGGATTATAAAGTCAAAGACATGGCACTTGCCGGTGCCGGGCGTGAGGAATTGATCATTTCCGAACAGGAAATGCCCGGTTTGATGGCTACCCGTGCCAAATACGGCCCGCAGAAGCCTCTTGCCGGATTGAAGATCACCGGCAGCCTGCACATGACCGCCCAGACCGGGGTGCTGATCGAAACACTGCGGGAACTGGGGGCAGACGTGCGCTGGGCATCCTGCAACATCTTTTCCACCCAGGATCATGTGGCGGCGGCCATTGCTGAAGCGGGGGTGCCGGTTTTCGCCTGGAAAGGGGAAACGCTGGAAGAATACTGGGACTGCACCTACCGTGCCCTTACCTGGCCGGACGGTTCCGGCCCGGACCAGATCGTGGATGACGGCGGCGATGCCACGCTTTTGATCCACCGGGGCTGTAAAGCCGAAAACGATCCCGCTATTCTGGATGAACCCACGGACGTGTATGAAATGCAGGTCATCAACGCTTTGCTGAAACGGGTTTTGAAGGAAGATCCCCGCCATTGGCACAAGGTGGCCGCCAACGTAAAAGGCGTTTCCGAAGAAACCACTACGGGCGTTCACCGGCTGCTGCAGATGGAGGAAAAAAAGGAACTGCTCTTTCAGGCAATCAATGTCAATGACGCCGTGACCAAGAGCAAGTTCGACAATGTGTACGGCTGCCGCCACTCCCTGACGGACGGGATCAAGCGTGCCATGGATGTGATGATCGCCGGAAAAGTCGCCATGCTGTGCGGCTACGGCGATGTGGGCAAGGGCTGTGCCGAATCCCTTGCCAATGAACGGGCACGGGTACTGGTAAGCGAAGTGGACCCCATTTGTGCCTTGCAGGCGTGTATGGCGGGTTTGCAGGTCTGTACGGTGGAGGATGCACTGCCTGTGGCGGATATTTATGTAACAGCCACCGGCAATTGCAGCGTGATCACAGCGGAACACATGTCCAAAATGAAAGATCAGGCCATCGTCTGCAACATCGGCCACTTTGACAACGAAATCGAAGTGGATAAACTCAATAAATGGCCGGGGATCGTCCGCAAAGAGATCAAGGGCAGTTTCTGTCCTGTAAGCCGTTACACGTTCCCGGACAGTCACTGCATTTATCTTCTGGCAGAGGGCCGTCTGGTGAATCTGGGCTGTGCCACGGGGCATCCGTCTTTTGTGATGTCCAACAGTTTCACCAACCAGGTTTTTGCCCAGATGGATATTGCCAGGAATCCGGACCGTCCTGTGGGGGTTTACCTCATCAACAAGAAGCTGGATGAAGAAGTGGCAAAGCTCCATCTGGAAAAACTGGGCGCCAAACTGACCACACTCACACAGGCGCAGGCGGATTACATCGGGGTCCCGGTGGAAGGACCTTTCAAAGCAGAAACCTACCGGTATTGATATGTTGTTCGGCAATAAAGAGCGTTATGTAGTGCGGACACTGGGGGACAGTGTTCTGCGGGCGAAAGCGGCGGTGATCCCGGCGGTCACACCGGAGATCCGGGCACTGGCGGAACGGATGATCCGTGCCATGAGGGTTTTTGACGGCATTGGTCTTGCGGCGCCGCAGATCGGGGAATCGCTGCGCCTTGCAGTTATTGAGATCCCGCAGGATGCCATGGAAAAAGATCCGACACCGGGCGAAGCATTGCTTTACCCCCGGATGCCGCTGGTATTGATCAATCCGCAGATCCTTGAACGCAGTTCCGATCTGGCGGTGCGGGATGAAGGCTGTTTGAGTCTGCCGGATATTTACGCTCCGGTGGTGCGGCCTGCCCGGGTGGTGCTGGACAGTGACATTCTGGATGGCGGCCATGTTACCGTGGAATGCGGCGGGCTTCTGGGCCGCTGTATCCAGCACGAACTGGATCATCTGGATGGCGTGGTATTTTCGGACCGTGTTCTGCCGGAAGACCGTGCATTGATCGCCCCGGATCTCCGGCGGCTGGAAAAATACGGTGCCAAACACCACTTTCAGAGAGTCATCACTGCCTGAAGCACATTCCCACCGGCTGGCAGGGGCACATGGCGCAATGCCAATACTGCGGGCAAGGCCAACTGGGAATACTGGGAATACTAAGAATACTGGGGTAAGCACAAGAAAGCGTGTGAGCCATGTACCATGGAATTTCCGGAGCACATGGCTCACAGTATACCACAGACCATCTATAGCATTCCCAGTATTCCCAGTATTCACAGTTTCTCTGCCCGCACCCTGTGCTTTGCACCATGCGCCCCGCCAATACTGCGGGCAAGGCCAACTGGGAATACTGGGAATACTAAGAATACTGGGGTAAGCACAA